>NZ_JBEQZJ010000009.1:0-89337 GCF_045223415.1 Hoskinsella mucinilytica
TACTGAATGTCTCTTTATTTTGCATTTATATCATCTGTAGTCAGGAGGTCAAATGTGTTATAATATACTATAAATAAGTTTGTACTCTTTTATGAGGCAATTGCCATAAATTACCTGTATAAAAATGTATTGAATATGATATTCTTATTTAATGATATGGAGGTTATATAATGAATAGTAGATTATTGTCAGAAAAATTGGTTGCTAGTTTTAAAAATTATTTAAATCAGGAAGAAAAAAGCATGGCAACTATAAATAAATATATATGTGATGTGAAAAAATTTTATCTATATGCAGGCTATCAAGAAATATCAAAAAGTCTTGTAATATCATACAAAAAGGAACTACAGAAAAAGTATAAGACTAGCAGCGTCAATAGTATGCTTGTAGCTTTGAATCGCTTTTTTGAATTTTTAGATTGGCCAGATTTAAAAGTAAAAGAGCTGCGAATTCAGAAACGTGTATTTTCAAAAGAAGAAGAGGAACTGACTCAAGAAGAATATGAAAGACTGTTGGAAGCAGCAAAGTCAAAAAACAACGAAAAACTTGTTAGATTAATGCAGACGATCTGCTCAACAGGAATTAGAGTAAGTGAACACAAATATGTGACAGTTGAATCATTAAAATTAGGATATCTAAGTATATCAAATAAGGGAAAAACAAGAGAGATCTATTTTCCAAATGAATTAAAAAAACTTTTAGTTTCTTATTGCAAACGTAATGGAATTAAAACAGGCAGTATATTCATAACAAAAAATGGAAATCCTCTAGATAGAAGTAATATATGGAAAATGATGAAGACATTATGCATTGATGCAAAAGTAGATAGTAAAAAAGTTTATCCACATAATTTACGTCATTTATTTGCGATAACTTATTATTCTTTGGAAAAGGATATCGTACATCTTGCAGATATTCTTGGACATTCAAGTATAGAAACAACAAGGTCATACATAAAAACTAATAGTAAGGAATGCCAAAAGATATTCAATCAAATGAATCTAGTAAAACTAAATATGTAAAAAGCAGATACAACATAATTGCAATTATGTTGTCAATTTCTCTGCCTTTTTAGAAAATTTTTATGAAAGGAGCAAATACGGATGAAAATACGAAGAGCATGTAGAATGTTGAACATAATGCTGGGGATATTTATCTTTTTATCATGTCTTGGATTTAGTTTTATAAATTCTTGCTACGCTAAGGAAAGTGAGGAGAGTGATCTAGGGACAACCGTTACGTATGTGAAAACGGAAAATGAAAAGAATCTTCTTTATGTATCCATTATAGGAAAAGGAAGCATAAATGATGGTAATGCTGTTTTGAGAAAGCAAATCAATAAATATGAACTAGAGTATGGTGCAATAAAAACATTTCGTATTTTGCCTGATAAAGGAAATGTATTGCAAAAAGTAACTTTAGATGGAACGGATATTACAGATAAAGTAGTAGATAAAATGTTAAGAATAAAAGTACAAGATTATGATCAACATCTTAAAGTATATTTTATTAATGATAACGATAACAGTAATGATAACTCCAAGAGTGTACAGACCGGAGATAAAACAAAACTTGGTCTTGGATTTTTAGGCCTAGGTGCTTCTATTCTTATATTATATATATTAAAAAAGAAAAAGGATGATAAAGATACTCAATAAAGCAGAAAGGAGAATGGAAGTATGAAAAAAGAAAATAATAATGGATTAAGAAAATTAATATCTGTTAAAGAAATAAAGGAAATGTATCCAGAAAATAATTATAAAGTAATAGGTGAATATATACGAAAAAAGCCATTAAAAGAGAATGAAGGCTTTAATGTGGAATTAAGTAATGGATCTATTCTTACTGTGAAGAATACAGGAGAGTATAAGCGTTCGAGATATAAAGTGAAAGCTTATATCAATGTTGCTGCTGATGAATATATAGCAGTCTTAGAACGAAGCTGGAAAGTTCCTATTCTAACGATGATAATGCTGATAGTCATTACATTAGCTGGCTATGCTATGTGGAAAATGGGACAAGGCCCAGATATTGACCCCTCAATCAAAGATTATGTTTCTGATTTGAAGCGTCCTGAAAATCTTGATGAAACACAAATTCTAGTGCCTGGTTTAACTACATTAGTTATGGAGGCTGATACAGATACTCTTTCTAATACAACATTATTTAATCCGAAGGATAATCCATGTTATTTCCGCTTTACGATTGTTGATGATAGTGATGTTGAATTATATAAGAGCAGGTTAGTACCACCGGGGAAGGGCATATCTAATGCTAAACTTAATAAAGTCATTAAAGAAGGCACATATGATGTTACTATCAAAATCAACACTTATGATTTAAATAATTATGAGGCTGAATTTAATGGAGCAGAGATCGATAGTAAGCTAAAAGCATTGAAGTAAGGAGGTGAGAATGATGGCTAGATACATTTACAAAAGAAAGAATTTTATAGTATATACCTTGATAATATCATTACTCGTTGGAATCTTAATGATGCTGCCATATGGTAATTTAAGAGCTGAAGATAATAAAAATCATTTAATTCCATTATATGAGATAGTATATTCAGATGATAAATCAAAGGCAAATATTCAATTCGATATGATGAGTGTAGACACAGAAAAATATGAAATAATAAGATTAAGTAGTTCGAATGAGGAATTGATTCTATATGATGTGAATGAAGGCATAGAAAATAATAACTATGAAGTCGAACATAACGGTATATATGACTTTAAAATATCTTATTTAGAGAAAAGTGCTCCCAGTGATGAGGCATCTACAATAGATACTCCTGTTGATTCAGTTAAATCTGAACCAATGGTATTAGAAGAAGGTGTTGAAGTTAATGAAGATGAGAATATAAAAAGTGCTTCTAATAATGATGCTGTGTCTAATGAGCAAAATGAAATAAATTCTGAAACACTTGAACAAGAAATATCTTTTCAGGTAGAAGTATCTGATATTAACATTTCAAATAGCCTTGAAGATAGTACTGAATCTGAAAGCTCAATAGATAATGATTCAATAAAAGAAGGAAAAATTGCTCCTAAAGAAACACAGATATTTGCTGATCTAAACTCTTCTATAAATTTAGCAGATGCATTCTATATTTATGGTAAAGAAAGCTATAACGGAACTGATAGCATAAAAGTAACAGGTAATTCAGCTACTCTAACAACTAGTGCTATTAAGGGAAATATACCAATGCAGACATCTTGCTTGACATCTAAAAAAGCAATCTCATTTAATAAGAGCTTTTCACTTGAAGTAGATTATTCTCAGCCAACTGCACCAGACGGGGTATCAATCTCATTTCATAATGTAGAGAGATATGATGGAAGTACACAATTTGGTGGGTTCCTTGGAGTGTATGGTGCACCGGGGTCAACTTCATGGGGCACTGGGTTAAGTAAGGGATTAGTTTTAGAACTGGATGGATATGGTAATACTGAAAATTTACCATTAGCTGATAAGGGTTACGGTAATTATTATAGTGGGGCGCATATGGCAGTAAATAAAGTTTTGAATGGTTCAGCATCGGAGTTATCAAGCGGAGTAACAACATTCAAAACATCTGACTTATTTGATGGAAATGCTGGAACCTTAAATGTTAATTGGAATATTGATACATTAACGATATCGATTTCATATAAAGGAAAATCATCTAAATATCAATTTACAGATATAGAGGAATTAAAAAACATATTAGGTTCAGATAATTTACATGTTTATTATAGTATCTGCGCTGCAATAAACTATGGGGATGCATCTGCAGGTATCGGTAATACAACCCTTTCCTATAGATCATTTAATTATACGAACATAGATCCTGAACTATTAGATACTTCGTATTCCATCATAACTGATGGAAATGAGACTGCATTAGGAAAACCTAATGATACAGGTATATATGCAAAAAGCGGTGATACAATTTTAGTAAAGCACAAATTAAAGAATAATAGGTTAGCTGGTGAGATAAATGATGTTCTAATTTTAAAGCATGCTTTAAGTAGTGATGGAACATCTCAGTTGGTAGAAGGCAGTGTTAAGCAATATACCGATCCCACAAATAAAAAAAGTCTATCAGATGATATTGTAGGAAATGGAATAGAAGTTACATATCCAGCTAATAGTGCAGAATTCTATATTGAATATCAACTCAAAATACCAGATTATCTAGATGCTGCTACTGTAGTTCAATTAAAAACTGAGCAATGGCTTGGAGAAATTGGTATGGAGCAGAAAGATTATAGTCAATCTTTAAATGTAATATCAAGAGGTACACTATTATCGAACGATAAGATTATTGATAATCAGCATTATTTGCTTAATAGTACGAAAACAACATTGACTGATGAAGAGGTGAATACATTATTATTTGAAAACTTAAAACTAAAAAGACAGGATAAACCATATGCAGAATTTAGTCAATTAGCACCACTAGTATATTCACAATTTATAACTCAGGCTACAGCTACAGCGACTGGATTACAAACAAGTTTATCAATTTTTGGTGAAACATATAATGGTGTAACAGGAGAAGCAACTGTTCCTACTAGCATAGATCCTAGTAGCCTAGGTATGTATTATTCAATTATGAAGATATATGATACAAGATTTGATGCTGGTTATTCAACTAGAAATGCTAATGGAGAGAATACTACATTAAGACGTATCTGGATAGGAGATAATTTTGCTAATAATAATGATTTATATGCAATAAGTAAGAATGTTGAAATAGACGAAGTTACACTTTCTAAAATGAACGATGAAGAGCTGAAGGAAAAACTTCTTAATTATATTATGATATTTAGTGAGAAGGCAACAATAGATAGCCATAGTAATTTAAATGGAGATTTGAAAGCCCATAAGGAGACGATTACTACTTCGAATATTGAAATTTTAAATTTTATGACAACTAGTCAGGCAAAAGATGATGCATATAAAGCAAAAATTAAGGTAACTGCAAATGGTAGAGAAATAGAAGTACCTGTTGATATAACAGTTATTCAATCAGAACCTGCAGCTTATATTTCAATACCAAAAGCAATAGAACTTAAAAATGACGAAGGAATAGATAATAGTTTTATTGGAAGACAAATGCAGGTTAAATTAATTGATTCACAAAAAACTACAAGTAAACAGTTTCTTATAAAGGCGGAAACAGGGTATAAACTTAATACATTATCTCATTCTGATACATATACTGTAGATTTGTACAATACGTCTAAAAATAAATTGACATCAGCAAATGGTATTGCAGAAGTAGGTACATTAAACTCAATACAGAATGATTTAACATTTTGGCTTAATGCTAAAAAAGAAACAAACGCAAAAGGAAACTATAGTGGAATTATGAAATTTTATATCGAAATTAATTGATATAAAGCTATATTCAAAGATTAAGATCTTTGTATATATAGATGAATTATCCCATTTCATTTAAATAAAAAAATCAGGAGGAAAAATTATGAAAACAAAGAAATTTCTTTTAACAGGAGCAGTAGCATTCGTTGCAGCTGCCGCATTTGGAATGCCAGTAAGTGCAGCTGAAAATGCTCCAGCACCAGACTCAACAACAGTAACATATACAAACAATAGTTCAATTGATGGTGATTCAGGAGTATGGGGTGTTGTTGTACCAACAGCTTATTCTTTTACAGATGCTAATCTAACTTCAACAGGTGTTGTTGAACTTATTGGGATCAATGGCTATACATTGGATGAGTTAAATGACTCACTAGCAGTACAGGTTAAAGCGAAGTCTGAGCACAGTTATGACGTTGTGGATGGTGCTAATACTATAGCATATAGTGTCAAATATGGTACAAACACGGTAGATAAGACTACTGCTGTTGATGCTGATTCATTTACTACGGACGCTGTCACTGAATTAACAAAAGCAGCACCAAAAACTAGTACTACAGCCACATTATCCCAAAAAGGTACAGTAAAGGGAAACTATACAGATAAGATTACATATAAAGTAAGTCATACAGGTGATGAATTAAAGTAATAAATTTCAGTAGTGAAACTAAATAATGGGATAATCGAGCAGTATGCTGTTTGAAACGTTAAGGAGCTGGTATACATATCAGTTCCTTATTTTATTGCAGAATAGAACATGTGATAATGTCTATCAAATATATCAAGCAATATTAGTAATATTATTAAGGCCATATATCTTGAAAAGTAAAGTATTTAATACTTCCAGAGAAATGGCAGATAGAGAAACAAACTATACTTATAGTATCTTTGAACTTTTCTAAGAAAACAAAAATTATGAATTACATAATTTATATGTTCTCATAAAAGTCTATTAATCTTTTAGAATGGGATGTGATGTTTTATGCGTTCTCGAATCGAAGATATGGTGAACCAACAATATGGACGATTAACAGTGATAGGGATTGATGAAAATAGGAAGTGTATTTGCAAATGTGATTGTGGAACAATCAAGCATATTTATCCCAGCAATATAAAGGAAGGAAAAACACAAAGCTGCGGATGTTTAGGTATGCAAAATTTATTAAAAAGGAAACATAATCTAAATGGCCAGCGTTTTGGAAAACTGACTGTTCTAGAAGAGACAGAAAAACGAAAAGAAGGCTGTGTTGTATGGAAATGTCAATGTGATTGTGGAAATATTTATTTTGTTAATTCTAGATCGTTGATAAGAGGAGATATAAAAAGCTGTGGTTGTTTGCTCAATGACAAATCAAACATACAAGGGCAGCGCTTTGGAAAACTAGTCGCTATAAGATCCTTTAGAAAAAAGGGAAGACGAAAGTGGTTATGTCAATGCGATTGCGGTAACAAAATTATTGTTGATGGGGCAAATTTAAAAAATGGGCACACGAAAAGCTGTGGCTGTCTGAAGACAAGAGAGCAATTGAAAATAGTAGAAGGTACAAATATCAGTTTGATCTCATCTTCAAAGCTAAATAAAAACAATAAAAGTGGTGTTAAAGGTGTATCCTTCAATAAAAAGACAGGAAAATGGGTGGCTCGTCTTACATTTAAAAAACACATCTATTGTCTCGGTGAGTTTAAAAGAATTGAAGATGCAATAAAGGCAAGGAGAGAAAAAGAAAAAATCTATAGGGAGTTTATAGATTCATATAATAAGCAAAAAATGATAGAGGAAAAGAATAAGCTCTTTTAAAAAATTGTTGCTTGTATTTAGATTTACCTGAAAAGGGAGGTGTGCTTTATGGTTATAAAAGACAAAGAAATAACAAAATGTATTCAACAAAGAGACCCTCCTTATTTAGCAGGTGATGTCTATAATGATAAAATTGATTTTAAGGTGCTGAGTCTTGAAACTAGAACAACATTGCTTAAAAGAGAAATCCGTGAAGGAAGTTATCAAATATTTTTACAGCCTAAATTTGATTTTAAGAATCATGTGCACAGTGCGGAGGCACTGATTAGATACTATGACGGAAAAGGTCATTTATATACACCAGAGTTCATCCCCTTTTTAGAGAAATATAATCTTATACATATCATTGATTTTTATGTATTTGAGGAAGTGTGTAAAGTATTAGAAAAATGGCAGAAGGAACATCAGGAGATAGTTACAGTATCGTTAAATTTTTCGAGAAAAACATTAATGCTGGCTAATTTAGTTTCGCAAATGAATGCAATATGTAATAGATATCATGTAAACAGAGAATGGATAGAAATAGAAATAACCGAAACTCAAAATGCAGCTAATATTGATATAGAAGAAAAGGTGATAGAGTTTATACATGATTCAGGATATAGACTATCATTAGACGACTTCGGTGTCGACTATAGCAATCTTCTTTATCTTGTAAAATATCCTTTTCAAATATTGAAGTTAGATAAGAGTCTTATAGATGAAATTGAGTGTAACTGGAAAAATCGTGTGCTTTTGGAAAATGTAATTTTGACCTGTCATAGACTGGATATTCAAGTGGTAGCAGAAGGAGTTGAAAATAAAAAACAGCTTATATTTCTGAAAAAAATAAATTGCGATTTTATACAGGGGTTTATTATAGATAGACCGATATCTATTGCAGAATTTGAAAAAAAGTATCTTAAGTATGATTCGGTAAAAATAAAAAGGTAAGATTTTGAAAACATTATATATAAAGAACGAGAATGATCTTTTGAATGCGTTTGATGATACAAATGAAGAAAGAACTGAAAATGGGGATACTTTAGTGATAATGAATAATATGGAGATAAGTGAAATTATCACCGTTGATGTTCCTGTAAATCTTAAAATCAGGAGTGCTAGAGGCGTATTAGATAAGGCTATTCGAATGAAAACAAAAGCAGTCAGACAAGAGTATAATTCACAAATTAAATTGATAAAGTGGTAGCAACATCTGATATAGGGAATGCTGACAATAAAACCTATATCAGAAAATGAGCATGACATGTTAGTGGAGCACCTTAATGACATCAACAGAAGAAAACACGATCTCCTGTCATGCTTTCTAGTTATTATAAAATTATAGTTAATATAAATAAAAATGTGATATAAAATATTTCAATTTAAAAGAGGAAAAAGAATGAATAAAAGAATATATCTTTCTCTGCACTGGGACGATTGGTATGAACTAGCTGTGCAGTATAGAAAGAAATATGGAGATCTATTGATTCCATCAAAGTACTGCACTGTAAGCGGGTATAAATTAGGTAGATGGATTGAGAGACAGAGAAACTTATATCATAAGCATTCTCACATCATGACCGATGAGAGAAAAGATCTGCTTGATGCCATTGATATGGTATGGAGAATAGAAGATAGATTTACATGGGATTTTTGGATACAGGAATGTAAAAACTACTATATAGAACATGGAGATTTACAAGTACCAGTTTCCTATGAAAACTGTGAAGGTGTCCGTTTAGGAAATTGGATCACTATTCAAAGGAAAAAAAATCGTATGAATCTATTGATCCAAGATCAGATTAAAGAACTGGAGCTTTATCACATGAGATGGGAAGTAGCACAAAGAAGAACCTGGAGCGATTGGTACCATATAGCCAACAGCTACTATAAGCAGTATGGGAATTTAAACGTAAAAACTGACTATATTGATAAAGATGGAAATAGACTTGGAATGTGGATCAGTATTCAGAGAGAAAAATATAGACATATAAGGAAGCCTTATCTAAAAGAAAATGAAATTGAATTGCTAAATGAACTGAATATTAAGTGGTAAAAGGATTGAGTTTGGAGAGTGAAGAAGAATGGTTGTCATGGGAACTTTTGTTATTGATAGTGAAACGCTGTACGTGTTAAAATCACCAGAAAAGATTAAAGCATGTATGAAAAATAAATACGTACTTAATATTAGTAATGATTTAATGAAGGAGATAATGCAAATTATAATAAAAAAGCATAAGTTTTTGGATAATGGAATTCTTATATCAGACAATATGATCCATTTAACTTCTAGAGAAACATTATATGAACTATTTCTTGTATGCAATAGACTTACAAAAGAACAATTACTTGCATTTTTAACGGAACTTCATGATTGTGGAAAAGAAGCTGTTCACAAGATATTTGATATCTGGAGAGCCTCGAAGCGATTTGGAGAGCTGTGTGATTATGCGGTTAGAAAGAGAGAGGCTATGATTATATATATAGATTAAAGAGGCAATACAGAATAGGAAAATAGTCGTAATTTTTATGTCATTAGACTAATGTATAATGTCTATATTTAATGAAAAGAGATAAGAGACATTGGTTGTTTAATAGGAGAATGTAAACATGAATTCTAAAATTAGAATTGATATGGAATCTCTATCAGATCTGGGAAACGATTTAACAGAAATAAGGTATGCTTTAAGGTATTATAAAGAGAAATGTGCAATTCTTTCATTTGATGGAACAGAGTTACAGCCGGTATTTCTTCTGCAATACCTTGAGTATATAATTTCAATACAAAAAGAAAAATTAAAGAAGAATCAGCGGCAGGGAATTAATCTTGCTTTACAGAGAAAGTATGAAGGTAATGGTTCCTATGGCAGGCCTAAAGTCGTTTTACCAGATGGCTTTAATGAACATATCAGAGATTGCTTTGAAAATCACTATCCACTAAGTGATTATTATAATGAAGTTGATATGAAAAAATCAACATTTTATAAATATGCGAGAAGAGAGCAGGAAAGGATGAAAGCAGAAAAAAAAGAGAAAAAATAATCTAGCTAATGTTTATTGTGAAGATATGCAAGATAATAAAGGCGAATATCTTCTCGGATGCTCAACTTGATAGACTGCAGGTTGGGCTTTCTTTTTATTCAGTCTAAAGGAATTAAAAACATATCATAACAGAGCAGGAAGAATCAAGTTTGGCGTGGCAGTCCAGCCTCGCATTGCAGGTAGAAGCAGATGATGCTTGTACTGCTATGCGGTTGGGAGAAAGAATGGGAAACCACGTATGGGGCATTTCCAGTAATTTTTATACTGCACGAAATGCGACGGGAACTGTTTTATATAGCAAAGCAAGAGATTCAAGAAATAAACAAATCTTATATTATAAGTTAAAAATAAATACCAACCGTAAAGCCAAATACAAACCTATTTTCATTAGGTATTGTGTTGGCTTTTTTCGTATTGGTATAGAGAAATATGGTGCCCGTGCACCACCTCTCCATGATTTTTTTCAAACAGAAATCATGGAGGGAAAAGACAATGTTAAATGATTTTAGAAATAAAGATTTTCGGATTATAAAAAAAGAGGACAAGACAATATACTATATACGCCTTAACGGTAAATGGCTGCAAATTACAAAGGAAGTGTATTCCATTTACAAGAACAGCTATCAAAAGATGTATCGCGAATATCAAAGAGATAAGGATGCAGTAGAGTTCACTGAATACGTTGAAAGCAAAAATGTAAAAGAAGCAAATCCGCTGAATTCTATCGTGTTAAACGAAATGAAGGACAGGCTAGAAAAAGCTATACATCTCCTTTCTGATGATGAGATCATAATCATCCAAGCATATTTCTATGATGAACAATCAGAACGTCAGATTGCTGAAAAACTTAGTATCAGTAAAACAGCGCTGCATTACAAAAAAACAAAGATATTAACCAAATTAAAAAAATTTATAGGCCAGTAAAAAAGAAAATGAATTAGCATAAAGTATAAGGATATCTATCTCTAAAAATTATATTTATCTCTTAAAAGGTATTTTATCTTGATTATGTCAAACAATCAAGATAAAATAGTGACGAAACTAAAGAGGGAAAGATTTAAAATAATGATACGGGAATAAGAGAAAGGGGAAGGATAATAATGCAAATACCGACAAGTAAAGCAATGAATCATACAGATGCATGGCTAAAAGAAGTATATGAGCAGGTAATCTGCCATGATAATTCTCCTTATGTATATATAGAAATGAATATCAAGCAATTCCGCTATCTAAATGCGAAATTTGGAATTTTATTTGGTGATCAGGTATTGCAGAAAATTCTGCTTTTACTAATTGATATACTTGAAGAAGGATATGTATCACATCGCTATGCCGATACCTTTGATATGTTAGTGCCATATGATTTTAAAAAGAACGATATACGATTATTAATGAGTCGTATAGTTGACTCTCTTTTTGAGATTGATATACCAGAAATTTATCAAAATATTTATACATCTTTTGGTGTTTATTTCTTACATGACTTTCCAGAATATGAGATGTTGAAAACTTATACTGCGATTGCAAGAAAAGGAGAAAAAACATTACCTAAACGGACATTCAGCTATGAGGTTCTCAATAAGCCCAATATAGATTTATTATCCTCTTATGTAAAAAATCATGAATTGGAAAGTACCTTGACTAATGCTCGCTTCAACAAAGAATATCAAATCTATATACAGCCTAAAGTTGATTTGCATACACATAAAATAAGTGGAGGAGAAGTATTAACGCGTTGGATTCATGAAAATTCTATTGCCCCCTTATCGTCATTTATGCCTGTTTTAAAAGAAAATGGCGAAATGTATATGATTGACCTTGGACATTTTGAAATAATGTGCAAGCTCTTGAAAGAACGAGATATACATCATAAGAAGGTTGTTCCAATTAGTTTTAATGTGACTAATCGCTCTATGTTTCATGAAAATTTCATTGAAGATTATACTCGAATATATCAAACATATACACCTAGAAAGTCTTTGATAGAATTTGAGTTTATGGAGGATATTCATTATGAGCATGGTGGTGAAGTCTTGAGTATCATTCAGTACTTAAATCAAATGGGGTTTGCTTGTTCTTTAGATGATTTTGGTAATGGAATAGCTTCTTTCAATGTGCTGTTGAGCGGAAATATAGATATCATAAAAATGGATCGTCTGTTTTTTATGGGAGAATTGGATGAACAGAAGAAACATATAATTTGTGATATCATTGATATAGCAAAGATTAAAAAAATTAAAGTGTTGGCAGAGGGTATAGAAACAAAAGAATATGTAGACTTTTTAGAGGAACAGGGATGTGATTATATACAGGGATTCTATTTTTATAGACCAATGCCATTAGAGAAATTTATTGAGTTATTGGATAAAGATCCTATAGTCTATTGATATTTGATATTCATATAGGGACAATATAATAATGAAAGAAGTTAGTATAGATCTGCACCCTGTAAAGTAAACAGGATGCAGATCATCATTCATAGGGAAATCACTTCTTCTTTTCGTTATTTATGTTTGTACTCTAAAACAAGTAAGAACCATATATGGAGAAGAACTCTTTTTCAGAACTACTTGTATGATAAAAATAGTTAGTTCATTGAGGAAATTATTACGTGAAATATATGTACAATTCATTTATAATAATTACATAGATAGTGGGTGAAAATAATATGGATAAATATCATGAAGGATGGAGCATTGAAAAAATACAAAATGATATTATGAAGGTACGTCTTATAGATTTAAAAAGAGAATATGAATTATGTATGATTTTGTCAGAGAAGGCAAAATTAACGAATGATTTGTATGCTTTGGCTTTTTCATATACATTTATCAGTGATTATTATCTTGCATCAAAGAAAAATAAAGAATGTATAAGATATTTGGAACGTGCGAGAATTTTATGCGAATCTAAACACTATATTGACTTACTTGCTAGAATTTATAATTTCTATGGGATGTATTATAATTCAAACTATGAAGAGATAAAGGCCTTGAAATTTTATCTTAAATGTCTGGATGCCTCTGAAGAATGTCATAATGAAATGATGATGTGCAATGCCTATAATAACATTGCTACATGTTTTGAATTGAAACGTAATTATTCAGAAGCAACATATTATTATGAAAAATGCTATCAATTATTAAATGGTATGGATCAGGATACCGGATATTCAAAAGCTGTTGTTCTATCCAATCTATGCAATTGCGAATATAGATTAAAACATCAAGCCTCATTACAGAAGCATCTTGCATGTTTTGAACAAATACCAGAAAGTGAATTTATTGAGGCAATGCATCTACTCCATCTTTTTTGCAGATTGATGGAGCTTCGTTTTCATGAAGGAATATCTCTGAATGAAATTATGGATGAGATTTTGATTGAACAGGAAAAAGTAGAGAATCGATTGGTAGTCTATCAGATTTTAAAAAACATCTGTTCAATTATGCTTGAAATAGATGAGCAGAACTATTCATTTAAATTATTAAATATTCTAATTGATATTGAGGATGAAGATGATATCAAATCTAGAAGAGAGCTGCAGAAGCTGATTGTCAGTTATTATGAAAAATTTGGTACAAAAGAAGAGCTATTTAAAGCATATCAGGAATTTTATAATATCATTCTTACAATCGAGGATACTGATTTGGAAGATGATAGCAGTGGACTTACTGCTACTATGGAACTGTATCAGACAAAAGAAGAACAGGTATCATTAAAACGGGAGAATGAACAACTTGAGAGATTGATGAATACAGATGACCTCACCAATGTGTCCAATCGCCGTCGTTTTAATGAAGACATTGCTGATGTTCGTCTGCAGAAGAAAAAATCTATTGCAGTGGCTATGCTGGATGTTGATTATTTCAAAGAATATAATGATATTTATGGTCATCTTATGGGGGATCAGGTATTAATAGATATAGGTAAATGTATGAATACATATCAAAAAGAAGGCGCTGTGCAGTTTTATCGCTATGGCGGTGATGAATTTTCTATCATTTTTATTAATCAATCAGAACAAGCAATAAGTGATATTATGGATTCATTATCGGCTGATATCAAACGCAAAAAAATACCACATAAAGGCTCAAAAACAAATCAGTTTTTAACATTATCTTATGGGTATGCAATCAGTAGACAAAAGAATATAAATGTTAGACAGTTACTTAAACAAGCTGATGAAAAATTGTATGATGTTAAGAAACTACGTGTCAATCAATATATGAAATAAGAATTTGAAACAGAGAGTTCATGTCTAATGATAAAATCTATATGAAAAAGACATAAAATCAATCTTGAAACGCAGATGATTTTATATCTTATGACGTTTAATACATAAAGCAATATATGAATAATAAATATCAATCGAAATGAAGCATCGGATATAAATAATGATATAAGATTTGCTCCTTATACACAAGCCTCGCCATCTTTATTATATATATGCTGGTTATTTTTAGTATATTAATTACAATAGACTTTATAACTTGATTTTTAGGTAGAACAACGCTAGAATATATCTATAGTTAAAGTAGGGAAGATGAGGAACATACATGGCAGAACTGAAACATGGCTTTACAACTAGAGAGGAATGGCAGTCTTTTTTCAATACCTATTTTGAAAGAATTGATGAGATTAATGATCTTGTTTTCGCCATTACAAAAGGGGCATCTGATTTTGAATACTGGCTGGAGTCCTATAAAAAACAGTCCGTTGTTATCCATGAACTGTATACCAGAAACAGCCTGTATCTGGATCGGCATATCTCTTATTTTCTGGAACATGAAAATGTCTGGGAAAAAGAAACAGCAGAGCCACTGCTTTCCTATATGTTTCGTTACTGCACACGTTTTCAGGATGTAGAAGCTGCCTACAAGGTAACACAGTCATTATATGCCTATAATAAGAAACAAGGCAACGAAATCGAGCAGATGAAATGTCTTCTGGTGCTGGTTACCTGTTATGGTTCACTGGATCTTGTGCATTATCGAGAGAAGACACTTTTGCTATGTGATAAAGGAATACGACTTTATGAAAAACACTATAGTCAGCTGACACAGGAAGAAAAAAGCATGGGACTCAGTCTGTATGATTTTGAAAGTATCGCCATGTATGAATTTATGGACCCATGTATGGATATCACACAGACGTTTGATGAGGTGCTGTATCCTGCATTTGAACGCAGAATGAAGGCAATTGATACCTTTCTGAAAGAAGCAGATCAGGAAGAAGAATGCAATGCGATACTTCCTTATATGCGAAAGTGCTGGATCAATACGTTTTCATCTGTAATAGCTAAACTGCATAAGGGATATCTGGCTCATGACAGAATAAAAAAGCTATACCATATCGCTTTTCAGCAGTATGAAGAAGAAAAAAACATTGCAACAACGGCAGGAAATGTAATCAATGAGGCGATTGTGATGATGTGCGATTATCATCTTTATAAGATTGATGATGAGATGATGTATCAGTATCTGGAAGAAAAAATCAATAGTATCCCTAATAAAGCCGTTTCATCACCAGAAGAATTTGATGAGGAAACACTGAATGCGTTATGCCTGTTTTCTCGCATGGTCGATGTACTCGATGTGAATCATAAGAAAAAGACGCATATGTCCAAAGAACTGCTGAAGCGTATATCTGGATTCTGTTCGCTGCGACAGAAATATACATATTTTGAACATTCTATTGATCTGAATATATACTGCTATGTGATTCGACTTCTCAAGTATTGTGAAAATGAAAAAGAAACATTCCTGCAACTTCTCAATTTTACGGTATTGCGTCAGATGCAGACGGCGATTCATACCATCATGGTAAGCCGCCTTGCCTCTGTGATGATATCAGCCATGGTCGATCAGATACCTGAGCATCTGGCAGAATCACTCTCATGTGACATCAGTACCATCCGAAAGCATCGCCGTGATGTGATCGGATTTGTGGAAAAAGCTGCTCTGCTGCATGATGTCGGGAAGATTCTTTGTTCAACTGTCATTAATATGCAATATAGAAAGCTGATTGATATTGAATTTGAAACAATCAAGTTTCATCCTGTGACCAGTAAAGAGATACTCAGTTCCATTCCCAAACTGACGTGTTACTGTGATATTGCAGAAGGTCATCATAAAAGTTATGACGGTACCTTCGGATATCCGGATACCTGTGATAATGTCCATTCTCCACAGAAGATACTGATCGATATGATTACAATCTGTGATGCTATGGATGCCGCTACGGATACATATGGACGCAATTATACCGTACCAAAAGAACTGGATAAAGTAATGCAGGAATTCATAAAGGAAAAAGGTACACGTTATTCTCCACTCATAGTTGATCTGCTCGTGTCGGATGATAATCTATTGAACACCTTGAAGGATATTCTTGAAAAAGGCAGAAAAGAAACCTATCATTTTGTATATGATCTGTTGTATCACAGAAATGTGTCCGTTACAGGTGACGAATATGATTTTAAGACAGAGATGACATGATTGTATGAATAAAGTTATTGAAAGTATGCATACCAAGAGGTGTACAGTAGGTACTGTTTATCTTCCTGATTTGGAATCTGCGATAGAAAAAATATACTTTATACGCTACACTTATATATTCATACAAAAGCCCCATTTTATGGGTCTTTTTGCTATTTACATGAGTGTATGAGTAATGTGGTGGTTCTAGTTAGGTAGCACTTAGGTAACAAATCTGCGCAGAGGATGGCGTAACTGTTAGTTAGAAATAAATACCAATCCCATAAAGCCAAATACAAACCTATTTTCATTAGGTATTGTATTGGCTTTTTTAGTATTGGTATAGAGAAATATGGTGCATGTGCACTACCTCTCCATGATTTTTTTAAACAGAAATCATGGAGGGAAAAGATAATGTTAAATGATTTTAGAAATAAAGATTTCCGGATAGTAAAAAAGAGGGCAAAACAATATATTATATACGCCTTAACGGTAAATGGCTGCAAATTAAAAAGGAAGTGTATTCCATTTACAAGAACAGCTATCAAAAAATGTACCGTGACGCTTTAAAAGGTAAAGATGTTATTGAATTTACAGAATATGTTGAAAACCAGTATATGAAAGACATTAATCCTTTGGATGACTTATATCTGCATGAGGTGAAGTATTCTACATAAGGCAATAAAATGGTTATCACTAGAAGAGCAAATGATTATATATTCACATTTCTTTGATGAACTTTCAGAAAGACAAATCGCTGAAAAACTTAGTATCAGTAAAACGGCTTTTCATTATAGAAAACAAAAAATATTGATCAAATTGAAGAAAATATTAGACCAGTATGGGATTTAGCGTTCATCCCTTTATGAAGAGAAATCTTCATGAAGGAGGATGTGTTATGGAAAATCAAAGCAAAGCGTGGATCCATTGCAGGGTATCGAAAGAATCACTTCGATATCTCTTAAGGTATCAGGAAGAAAGATTGAAAGCCTATTGTGATGGTGAGAATTACAAGATTGCCGGTATAAGCAAGGAGGTAGGATTTGGTAAAAATCCAGCTGAGTATTATCTTATAAAGATTGCAACAATGGTTAGAAGAAAAGAAATTGATTTTGTTGTTATCTATGATTGGACAAGGTTACTGATTTTTAAAGATTTGTATATGGAATTTAAATTATTTTGTGAAATGCATGGCGTCGAAATTATAGAAATACAAGAACCTTAATAGCATACAAGTGATTGGCGTTCAAATTTCTTACTATGCCAGAGCACCGCCACTTTCATGATTTTGAAAAAATTCATGGAGGTGGACAAAAAAATGAATGATTATACAAAAAGAGACTTTTATCATTTTTATGATCAAGAGAATAATCAACGAAGATTCTACTTAAAGGTGAGAGGCTCATACATCGAAGTTGAGAAAGCTGTTTATTACACCTGCTATAACTCTTATAGGAAGCAGCTGCGTGATGAGAAAAAGGATCATGACTATCACATCGTCAGTTATGATAAACCATTGCCTGATGGAAATAGCCTGTTGGAATGTCATGGCGAGGATCATGACATGATAGAGGAAATCTATAAAAAAGATACGATGAAGGCAATTATGAATTTATTAGAATCGCTCGATGAAGAGGATAAAAAACTTATCATCGATATTCTCATCAATGATAGAAAAGAAAGAGAATTAGCAAAGGAATATCAGATTTCACAGCAAATGGTCAGCAAGAGAAAAGGCAAGATCCTCAAAAACTTAAAAGAATTATTGAAAGATGGTTGTGAAAAGATCAAATCATTGTTGTTTTAGAAGTGTAAGGAGATAATCCTTCAAGTTCTTTGACAACATAATAATCAGATATAGATACATTCCTCTATTGTTGAGCATTTTAACCGTTACGCCATGATATGAAGCGAGTAGTAATGGAGCGAGAATAACGAGTTATAAAAGCAGATGGCTTCTGTTTTGCGAGGATGCAATAGATATTCAAAGATACTTTATCTCAGACTCAGCCGAGCGTGAACATACCGTCGCAGCTGTGAGAGGTATCCCCTCCATTGAAAGGGGGAACGTGAAATTCGTATGTGCCAGCCAAGGCAATCTATATCTGTATACGGGACAAAAGGTGTTTTTGAGCTGATGACATAGAGGTTCTTGCTGATAGATCGTGGCATCGGATGAATTTCTGATGCCATCATTGTATCAGCAAAAGACTGAATACAGAAAAGGAGAGAAATATAATGAAGAAAGCAGTAATTACAATGGATAACCTTTCAGAATTGGATTCAAAAATGAAAAGGGAATTAGAAAACATAGCAGAGAATCATGGGGCAAGTGTAGCCGGAGTATTGGTTTTTCCTAAAGGAACTGTGATGGAGCACCCAGAGATTATTGTGGATGCAGTAAAAAACAAAGTACATGCTGATATGATCATTGCAACCAGTCCAGAATTCGTGATAAATGAATTGGTAGGAAATAAGGAGTTCAGTAAGCTTGCCGATCAGGAGAACATTGAAGTTATACAAGCAGATTTTGATTTAGAGTTAAAAGAACTCATGAAGCAGATGCCATCAGAAATAAAAAAGGAATTAAGAGATCTGGTAGATTTATCTAAACAGTTTAAAGACCTCGTAAAAGAGCAAAGCGACAATGTGTTATTTATAACAAAATCAGAAGATTCACCAAAAGTCAAAATGTGCATTGATGAATTAAGTGAACAGGGGATCAGCAAGTTTAATCAGGTTGTTATTTCCCGTTATGATGAATGTTTAAATGATCCCATAAAAAATATCATAGAAAATGAGAATATTGATCGTATCTATGTGTGTGATAATTATGATTCACCAAAATTTGATCAGCTTATGGATGAATTAGAGAATGATGGGTTGGAAATAGTTGTTGATAATGAAGTGAAAATGTCTATGTATCATATGTCAATGCTCTCCTAATCAGGGGAGTATTTATAGATTGATGAGAATAAGACTTATTGTGCTAGATAACAAAGGCGATATGTGATAGTGTGTGTCGTGATAAAAAACAAGATCATAAATATGGCGATTTATAGGAGGGATGATAATGCAATATAAAATGATCACGCAGGAGCAGTTAGCTAAATTATTAAACTGTTCCTTATGTCATGTAACATTTTTGAGAGAACTGGGAATTATACCGGCAATCAAGACTGGAAGAAACTATATGTTTTCTCCAAAAGCCCTTAATACCTTTTATGAAGATTATGAAGGCTTAGATGTGAGTAATCGTGTGCAGGCAATGTACAGTAAAGACATAGTAGCTTCAAGAAGGCGAAGTAAAAAAGGAGGTGCATAAGGTTTATGGCTATCTCTAAAATCGCAAGCAAGAAATATGGATTTACATATCAGGTTGATATTAAATATAAAGATCAGTTTGGCTTAACGAAAAGATATCTAAAAAGTGGATTTAAGACACCTGAAGAAGCGAAGAAACATGAAAGATTTATTGAAGATGAAATGGCTGCCAAGGCAATTGCAAATCTGAATTGCAATAAAACATTCAATGATATTTTTTATGAGTATATGGAAGTAGAGGGTGAAAATAAATATGCACCAGCAACAAAAATTTATTATTTTCAAACACATAAAGGTTATATAAAAAACAACATAGGAAGTGAACTCATCAAATCCCTTAAATATGTTAATCTGCAAAAGTTCTTTAATGAGCTTGCAGAAACAAATAATCATCCTACTTTGAAAAATATTAAGAAGACACTTGCTGTAACATTTAAATATGCCATAAGAGCAGGGTATATAAGAGAAAATCCAATTCCTTATATACAATTACCAAAATATAACGTTCCAGAAAGAGTCAAAGTAGAAACAGTAAGTGATGAGGATCTCAATAAAATTTTGAATGCTCTGATAAAAATAAATAAGCATAATCCTGGTCCAAAGACTTCGGAATTTACATTTCAGGCTCAGGCGATGGCACTGATTATAGGAAGATATACAGGTCTTAGAATCAGTGAAACTTTTGGCTTAATGAAAAAAGATTTTGATTTAGAGAACCATACAATGACAGTGCAAAGAAGGCTGGAGTATGCAGGTGGTGTAAAATCAAAAATGTATCTAACAGATAGAATGAAAACAGCACATAGTAAGGCAACGGTGGAAATCAGCAGAAAACTGAGCAATTATTTAAAAAAATGGTTTGAAATAAACCCGTATGATATGGTCATCTGTGACGCAAATGGAAGTCTCATGAGGCCAGAAACACTAAATGTCAGATTGAGACAGATTACAAAAGAATTGAATATTCACTTTCATTATCATATGCTGAGACATACTTATGCTACTGAACTGATGATGGCAGGAGTCAATCCAATTGTGGTGAAAGATCTACTCAGACATAGTGAAGTGAATACTACTTGGAGTATATACACTCATCCCCAAAATGATGATCAGCGTGATGTTCTTGATAGCATTTATGGTGATATGCAGCAAAAAGCGGGGTAGAGTATGGCTATTAGAAAGTTACCAAGTAAAAAATATGGATTTACATATCAAGTAGATGTTAAATATAAAGATCCCTATGGCATTACACAGCGACATGTCAAAAGTGGTTTCAGAAGTAAGCGGGAGGCAAGGCATCATGAGGCTTCCGTTCTTGAAAGAGCAAGTTCAGGTGTTATTCTTCCAAAAGCAATGGGTAAGACTTTAAATGATGTTTTTGAGGAGTACATGGAAGTTGAAGGAAAACTGAAATATGCACCAGCAACTAAGGCATATTATAACGATACGTATAGAGAGTATGTAAAAGACGATTTCGGAAAGATGCCAATAGACTCGATTAATTATGTGAATATGCAAAAGAACATCAATGTTCTAGCGAAACGATATAATTATCCAACCTTAAAAAATATAAAGAAAGTTTATGCAATAGCATTCAAATATGCAATAAGGGTAGGATATGTTGGAGATAATCCAGTACCCGATATACTCTTGCCTAATAAACCGTTAGCGAAGGCAGAGGTACAAACTATTTCTGATGAAGATTTTAAACGCCTTGTAGAAGGTGTGATCAAATCTACTGATTCAAATAATTACAAAGCGAGGAATGCTGTGTTTAGTTACAGAGCCTATGGAATGGCATTGATCATTGGTAGATATGCAGGATTAAGAGCAAGTGAAGTGTTGGGGCTGAAGAAAACAGACTTTGATTTAGAAAATAAGCAGCTGACAGTACAGCGAAGAGTAGAGTATGCAAGAAAACATAGCAAGGATATATACTTAACGGATGTATTGAAAACACAAAGTAGTAAAGGCAGGGTGGAGATAAGTGGCATACTTTGTGACTATCTAAAAGAATGGTTTGCGTATAATCCATATGATCTAGTCATATGTGATTATAAAGGAGATCTGGTATATCCGTTCAGTATGTATGACCGTTTTCGAAAAGTAGCGAATGAACTGGACATCGACTTCCACTTTCATATGCTGCGCCATACGTATGCTACTGAACTTATGAGAGCAGGGGCTAATCCGATAGTTGTTAGAGATTTATTAAGACATAGTCGAGTTAATACAACTTGGAATGTTTACACACATCCAAAAAGAGAAGATCAACGAAATGCCCTTGATGAGCTTTATTCTGAAGACAAAATAGATGAAGAAGAGTTCAGCTTAATGCTGAAATAAAAATAACCATAATTTGATTTTTTGAAATATAATAATATTTCAAAAAAACATTTGACTTGTTCGGCAGGGAATGATAAAGTTATAATGTAAAGAAATATTGCTATATTTCATTTAATTGGAAGAAGAGGAGGTTACTTTATTGAAAAAGGTGAAAATGAGTGATTGTGTATTGTTTATCCCAGGAATTAATCCTACACGTGCAGAAAAGCAATTTTTAGGCGATAAAATAGAATATTACGATCAAGCTGCATTTGAGAATGACTATACACACAAAAGCGATTTTTTAGATGATGAAACAAGGGAAATTATAACTTCTAGTTTAGCTTTAAAACAGGGAGATGTAATTATCAGCAATTCTATGAGCCTGGCAACAATGGTTGGAAAAAATAATGCAGGTAAAATTCCTTCACTTAATTTCATAAAAGTAGAGTTTCCTAACAATCATATAGATCGTTACTATTTTATTTACTTATTCAACGCTTACAAAGATGTTAAAAGGCAAAAAGAGCGTGAGTTACAGGGAAGCAGCACAATATTACGAATACCAGTCAAAGCATTAAACGAATTGATTATTCCAATAATACCTTTAGAGGAACAGAAAAAAATTGGGATAATATATAGGGAAACATTAGTATTACAAAGTAAATTAAACAAATATGCTAATACGCTAGTACAGTTTGCTGATGCAATACTCGATGAGAATCTAAGGGAGAAAAGATGATATGAGTGATTATAAAAGTAAATCAGAATCAGCATTTGAAAGAGAAGTTATCGATTACCTAACAACAATAGGCGGGGTAAAGCAGTGGGAATATAAAAAGGATATAAAAACGACAGACCAATTATGGAATAATTTCAAAAATATCCTTGAACAAAATAATCAAACTCGTTTGGATTATCCATTATCTATTACAGAGTTTAATCAGGTAAGAAAAATTATCACAAGTATTGAAGATCCGTATCGCGCTGGTCAATTTTTATATGGAGTAAACGGAGTTTCTGAAATAGAAATAGATCTAGACAATGGAAAACATGTCTTTCTTACCGTTTTTGATCAAGCACAGGTAGGTGGTGGGAATACAGTGTATCAAGTAGTAAATCAAATCGAGCGTCCTAAAGTGATTGATGGTAAACCAAATCGCCGGTTTGATGTTACACTACTTATTAATGGATTACCCATTATTCAGATAGAATTAAAAAAAGCATTACATAGTACGAGCGAGTCATTGAATCAAATGGAACAATATATTGCAGAAAAACAATATAGCGGGATTTTTTCGACGTTGCAGATTTTGATTGCTATGACACCATATGATGTTCGTTATATGGCTAATACTAAATTAGAGAATTTTAATCGTGCATTTGCATTTAATTGGCAAAATGAAGATAATGCGCATCCTGTTCGTTCATGGAAGACATTTGCTGATAATGTTCTTTCTATTCCAATGGCTCATGATTTGGCTACTCGCTATATGGTTCTTGATGGTACAAAGAATAAGGAATGTATAAAAGTAATGCGTCCTTATCAAGTATATGCAACAAAACGAGTTCTTGAAAAAGTTCGAAAACATGATTTTAGTTATGATAATGGCAAATTAGGATATATTTGGCATACAACAGGGTCTGGCAAGACTATTACTAGTTTTAAAACAGCTTGGCTAGCAAGTCGGTTATCCAATGTGGATAAGGTAATATTCTTAGTGGATCGAATAGCTTTAACTGACCAAACTGCAGATGCATATAAAGCATATGATCCTGTTGCAGGGTTTGAGGAGAAATTGGGTGTTGTGAGTGATACAGCCAATATATCCGATCTTCATAACAAACTGACAAAGAAAAGCGATAAAAACATTATTGTGACTAGTATACAGAAAATGTCACGTTATGTAGAACGTGATAGTTTTAAACCATTAAGTCAGAATATACTCTTTATAGTGGATGAAGCACATAGGTCAACAGGTGATGGAACTGAAGATAAAGGTATGCTTGAAAGCATAAGGAATGCTATTTCAAATTCAGCATGGATAGGATATACAGGGACACCAAGATTTCCTGAAACTCGTGAAATCTTTGGAGATATCCTTCATGCTTATACTATCAAGGAGGCTATTGCGGATAAAAATGTTTTGGGATTTAATGTAGAATTCAAAGAAACTATAGCAGCGCCTCAAGTAACCACAGAAGAGGAAATTGATGATAATATACGTGGCAGTGTGTATGACTATAGCCCTGATCATGTAAAATTAGTAGTTAAGGATATTTTTGATAATTGGAAAAAACGTTCTAATAATCGAAAGTATAATGGACTTTTAACAGTACATGTAGGAGGAAACAGGCCTTCTACACCAAGAGCAATGGAATACTTTGATGAGTTTACTGCAATTAATTCTAATAAACCAAAAGAGGATCAATTAAAAGTGGCAGTTAGTTTTTCGGCAGATACATCAAATGGGAAGCATCAATTACTAACGAATCAAAATTTATTAAGGGCTATTGATACATATAATGGTTTGTTTGGTACTGTTTTTGACATGAAATCGGTTAAACAATATACAGAGGATTTGATTCGGCGTCTTAATAAAACTGCAGATGATGGTAACTATTTGGATTTGGTTATCGTAGTAGATCAGCTTTTAACAGGTTTTGATGCACCTGAACTAAACACTCTATATATTGATCGAACACTAAAAGGTGGTAATTTAATTCAAGCGTATTCACGTACAAATCGTATACATAACTATATTGAAAAACCTTGGGGGAATATTGTTAATTATCGTTGGCCAAAACAGAATGAATATGAGATGAATAAAGCTTTTGCAATATATTCAAACCGAGCTTCAGCTGATGAGCAATTGTCTCTTGAAGATTTGAAAGAAGATAATGAAAAATCAGGAATTATTTCCAAATCTTTTAGTAAAGTTCAAAAAGAAATTCAAGAAGTTGTTAGAAAAATAGCAGAACTCACAGATGATTTTGCTCAAGTTCCACCAAGTGAAAAGGCACAAGATGAAGTTTTTGAAAACCTTAGAGAGTATAATCGATTATTAAGTCAGTTAAAACAATATACCTGTGATGATAATGGTCAACAGATATCAGCTTATGATGATCCGGAAGAATTCTACAAACTGATTGGAATTACAGAAGAACAAGAGGTTATATTGACAACGGTTATAGCTGGTGAATTAAAAGAACGTCGGGCTAAAAAAGAAGATATTGATATATCGCAGGTTAATCTTTCTATGGTGCACATTCATGAAGTAACGATCAATTATGATTATCTAGTAGACTTGATTGCTAAAATGGCAGATGAAGTCCATGAGGATAATATGATACAAGCTAAGAGTACGCGTGAAGAAATTAACCTTGAAATTGCTAAATCTGATAACGAAAAAGAGAAATCTAAAATACGCAATTTTGTATCTAAGATATACTCGAAAGAATTCACTTTTGATGATTATCCAGCGCCAAGAAATGTCGAAAAAATGAATCAGGCTATGGATCGTGCAAGAAAGGATACTGTTAGACAAATGATTACTACCTTTATACGTACATGGGGCCTTGATAACAGCATAAAACCAAAAGAGTTAGAGAAATTAATTGTTAAGCACAGATATGGGCAAGAAGATTTGGATAAGCAAGGAGAGCTTACAGCCATTATGAATGGTGCTCGAGATGATTATAAAGAAGTTGCTAACGAATATGTTGCATCACTCTCATGGGTGAAATATCGTATTGAGCTACGAAAAGCATTTTACGAGATGGCTGATCAGATTAGAAATGGGGATTAACATGGGAATAAATTTAATTATAGGAGAGTTTGTATGGCTGATAAGATGAAAAGAGAACCATGTATTCGTTTTAATGGGTTTACTGAAGTATGGATGCATAGAAAGTTAGGTGATACTTTTATGCATATTCAAAATAATACCCTATCGAGAGCAGCACTTAGTTATAAACATGGTGCAGCGCTTAATATTCATTATGGCGATGTATTAATAAAATATGGAGAGGTTTTAGATGTGAAGAAAGAAATTCTTCCATCAATTATCGATGAATCTTTCATATCTAAATACAAGACATCATTTTTGAAAAATGGAGATGTGATAGTAGCAGACACTGCTGAAGATGAAACAGTTGGAAAGTGTACAGAAGTAGCAGAAATAACTAACGAGATAGTTATTTCAGGATTACATACAATTCCATATCGACCATTATTTCACTTTGCCTCTGGATATCTTGGATTCTACATGAATTCCTATGCATATCATAGTCAACTTTTGCCACTTATGCAAGGAATAAAAGTAACATCTATTTCAAAGAATGCAATGACTAAGACGATGATATCTTATCCTAGATCAGAATTAGAACAAAAACAGATAGCCACATTATTTAATAATTTTAATAACCTAATTAGTCTTTGTAAGAATAAGCATAATGAATTATTAAATGTAAAAAAATACTTCCTTAATAAGATGTTTCCTAATATTGGTAATAATTTACCTGAAATACATTTTTGTGATTTTGCTGAACCTTGGGAGCAGCGTAAGTTGGGGGAATTGTGCTTAGAAATAGGAGATGGATTACACTCTGCACCTATATATGATGAAAATGGAAGTTATTATTTTATTAATGGAAACAATCTTGTAAATGGTAAAATTATTATAAATGAAGCAGAAACACTTAAAGTTTCAAACGAGACATTTAAAAAAAATAATAGTCAATTAGATGGCACTACAATTTTGCTTTCAATAAATGGAACTATAGGAAATCTTGCGTATTATCAAGGAGAAAATGTAATGCTTGGCAAGAGTGCTGCATATTTAAAAGTCAAGAATATAGAAAAAAAGTACTTATATACAGTATTACAGACACCAATGATTTTACGAGAATTTGATTTATTTTTAACAGGTACAACTATAAAGAACTTGGGACTTGCAGCCATTAAAAATACGACAGTTTATATACCAATTAAAGAAGAACAAATGAAAATAGGAACATACTTTAACCACCTTGACCACCTTATCACCCTTCATCAGCAGAAGTTAAAAATATTAAATGAAATGAAAAAATCTTTGATTTATCAAATGTACATATAAGAGGAGGAGTTTATATGAGTAATGCAAAAGATATTACAGCACAGTTATGGGATATGGCAAATAAATTACGAGGTACTATGGATGCAAGCGAGTATAAAAATTATATTTTGCCATTTATGTTTTATCGATATTTATCTGAAAACCAAGATAAATATTTGAAAGAAAATCATCTTGAAGAATTCTATCAAGTGATGAATGAAGAAGAAAAGGAAGAATATCTTGAAGAGTTTTCAAAAGGTATAGGATATGCAATAGATCCGTCATTTACATGGGAAAAATTAGTAAGTAAAATTGAAACACATAAGATTAAAGCTAGTGATTTTCAGGATATGTTTGATTCGTTTAATATAAATGCAAAGCGTAATCCAATAGCAGCTCCGGACTTTGCAAATGTGTTTTCGGATGTCAATCTTGGTGATACTCGTTTAGGTACTACTACTAATGAACGTGCTAAGGCTTTGAATGATATAGTATTAATGATAAATAATTTTAATTTTAAAGATGATTTGGGTCATGATATTTTAGGTAATGTATATGAGATCCTGATTGGTCAATTTGCAGCTAATGCTGGAAAAAAAGGAGGAGAATTCTATACCCCTCATGAAGTTAGCCAGATTTTAGCAAGAATTGTAACTATGAATGCAAATGAGTCTGGGGAGCAGTTTAGAGTTTATGACCCTACAATGGGTTCAGGATCATTACTATTAACAGTGCAGAAAGAATTACCATATGGTGATAAACCGGGCAGTGTAGATTTTTATGGACAAGAATTAAATACGACAACCTATAATTTAGCACGTATGAATCTAATGATGCATGGTGTTAATTATCGTAATATGGAATTAAAACGTGCAAATACACTTGATGCTGATTGGCCCTTTTCTGAAAAGGATGGTATTCAGACACCTTTGAAATTTGATGCTGTAGTTGCGAATCCTCCTTACTCACAAAATTGGGATATAAAAACCATAGATCGTGAAAAAGACATAAGGTTTAAAGGTTATGGAGTGGCTCCTGCCTCAAAAGCTGATTATGCATTTGTTTTACATGGTCTTTATCATTTAGATAAATCTGGAACAATGGCTATAGTATTACCTCATGGAGTTTTGTTCCGAGGAGGGGCTGAAGGGAAAATTCGTAAAAATATTATTGAAGAAAACTTATTAGATGCAGTAATTGGACTGCCAGCAAACCTTTTTTATGGCACAAGTATACCTACTTGTATACTAGTTTTGAAAGGCCGTGAGGCGCGTGGCGACAAAAAGGATATTCTATTTATTGATGCATCCAACGATTTCAAGAAAGGTAGAAACCAGAATACTCTAACAAAAGATCATATTGATGACATTATTAAGGCTTACATGGAACGTATCAATAAAGACAAATATGCTTATGTTGCAACATTAGATGAAATAAAAGAGAATGACTATAATTTGAATATTCCACGTTACATAGATACGTACGAGGAAGAGGAAATAAAGCCACTATCAGAAATAGCAAAAGATTTGCAAAAAGTAAATGATGAAATTGCTGAATCAACAAATGTTTTATTTAATATGTTAAGCAAGCTGGAAGGAACAACAGACGAAACTAAAAAGGAATTAAATGAATTTATTAGAATTTTAAGTGAAGGTAAGGAAGAATAATCAGTTAGATGTTGTATAGGTAATGTTATAGGATAATCAATAAGTGTTGCTCCTTTATTAAAACAAGATATTTTGAATAGGGATAAAGTAACACTTATTGTTTTTATTAAATTCTTATGAGTCAATACGTTTGCATATAGGTAAAGATAACCAGTAATCAAAGCTATTCAAAAGAAGTAGGTTTGTTGTAGAAAGTTAATCAAAGCTTTTTGAACTAGAAAAATCCAACAAATAAAGAAATATTAGGTATTTAAGGACTATATGGATTTTGCCACATATGAACTATATTCTGAAGATGAAATAGCTGAAGAAGAGTTCAGCTTAATGCTTAGGTGAAAATTGAATTAATTGTGAAAATAAGATTTTTTAACGATTGAAACACTTATGCAGAAAGTATTAAGATTCCCTTATCAAAAGACAAAAATAGCATATAACTGCATACAGATGTTTTAACGAATACATGGAGGTAATCAAAAGACGTAGCTATGTCGTGAAAATAGAGGAATGAATAAGATAAGTTATTTGAAAGTTGCAAAAATCTTAATAAACAAAGGCTTTTTGAAGGTTTCAAGCAAAGTCAAGGTATCGCACCTCACATGAAGAACAAATAGATAGGAAACCATAGAAATACGTTATAAATAAAGGCTTTTTTGTAAAGGAATAAGAACTGAAAATCAGTTTTTACACCCAAATATTGAAAAGACAGAAGCCAAAGCATGAAAGAAGAAAATGGAAGTTATCGTTTTCTTCTTTTTTTGTTTAATAAAAGAACAATGCCTATACATTGTCCTCATTTGAATTATCTCCATTTGTCTCTAAATTCTCTAATGCATACTCACAAGCCTGTATAACAAATCTTGAAAAAGTAACATCTTGGTTTTCTATTGCCTTTTCAATATCATCAATCAATGATATTGGAAATCTTATAGTTTTATTTTCTGTTTCTTTTTTATTGGGTTTTAGTTGAAATGCCATATACAATGCCTCCTGTACTTGTATATAGTATTGCAATTAAATTTAAAAGTAAGCATTGCATATTATATTGCTGATTATTACGCTACGATATGAATCCAAAGAGCAGACGTCAATAAAGAAAAAACATCTTTATAAACAAGATATGGAGTCTTCTTTTCTCAACGTCATTTAAGATTTAAAATATTTATCATAAGAGTTTTTTAACTATTTTTAAATCGTTAATTATGATATAATTACATACGAAATTAATAACGAAATAACAAAAAATGAAAGGAGAGGATTAGGTGGAGCTAAATAATTTACAAACATTTGTTCATAGTTTGATAGAGAGTAATCGTGCTGAATGTGATTTTATAGAATACAAGAAATCTTACCAGCAAGAGGATAAGATTTTGAAAACGATTTGTGCTTATGCGAATAATTTTATGAATCGAGATTATGGTTACTTGTTTATTGGCATTGAAGAACAAGATGAAGGAAGTAATGGAATAAAAGCGATTCCTCTTAGACCTATTACAGGTTTGAAAGAAGGGCAATTAGAAGTTGCAGAAAATCATATTAAATCTTTATTTAAATATATACAACCAACGCCAACATGTCATTTTATCTGTGATCAAGTGGATGGGAAGTGGTATTTAGTTGTTGTCGTAGAACCTAGCTATCGTCTAACAGAAGTAACTGAAAAAGGAGCACACGCAACGAAACTTCCTAAAGGTGGGCGTTATATTCGTGTTAACAGAGATACAATATTACCTAATACTAGACAGGAATATGAATTATTAAGAAAATTTGCAGGTTACTCATTCTGCGATGATTTTCACGCAACTGCAACACTAGATGATTTAAACTACGAATATATGAAAGAATATCTTGTGAAAACAAATGCAGCACAGGATCTAAGAAAACTACCTAAAGAAGAAATGGCTAAAATGCTAAAACTCGTTGGTGAAGAAGAATCCAATAAAGATAAGATTAAAAATTTTGCATTGTTAATGTTTGCCGATAGACCGGAAGATTATATTCCAGGTGCTCATGTTGAAATTATCACTGAAAGCAGAGATGGAACTTCTAGAATGAGTGCAGAAAAGTTTGAAGGTCCTATTTGGATTCAAGCACAACAAGTTAGAAACTATTTCAAAGATAGAATTGAACATTCCTATACAATTAGAGAGAGTGGAAATATTTATCATCGCATTGTAAAGAACTGGCCGGATATCGCTTGGAATGAGTTTTCAACAAATATGATATTACATAAGAACTATGATAATCCTAATTATGGTGGAATCTACGTTTATGCAGATCATATTTCTTTTGCGAATCATAATCGTCCGTTACCTCCTGTTTCTATTCAAGATTTAAATGAAAAAAATGTCTTTGATATTCGTGCTTATTTAAATCCGCAAATTAAAGATATGTTTTATAAATTACATTTAATTGAATCCTATGGTTCAGGTATTCGTCGTGCAAAAACAGCCTTGAAAGAAAATGGGAATGAAGAACCAATATTTTTACCAGATAATGAAATAGATGATTATACACAAGTAATTATGTATATCAATAAAGAATACAAAAAATATGAGGATCAAGATAATAAACCAATCCAATTGGAAACAATCAAGTTGCCTAAAAATCAACAAATAGTTTATGATACGATTTTAAATAATCCAGGTTTAAGAATTCCTGCATTAAGTGAAATATGTGGATTAAAAGCCAAGAGCGTTGATAATGCAGTTGTTAAGTTAAAGAAACAAGATTTGATAAAATATGAAGGATCAAGTAAAGATGGTGGTTACTACTTGAAAAGTAGGGACTAAAGTAGGGACTAAAGTAGGGAGTAAAATGGTTAATTGATTGTGTATGCACTACTTTGTAAGATACTTAATTATTGAAGAATCTATAAATGGCGATGATCATATGAGTATGAAAGCGAAATAATAAAAAATGCCTAAAAATTTCTTGAATAATATGGAAAAGGTTTTGATAGAGTAGTAATCATTGTTTTAAATTTTATAATTTTCTGAGATTGTCGCTACACTGTGGAAACTAACTCAAAGTGTTTTTCTTGATCGTATTATCGATATTAATTTAAGTTAAGGATAAAGCTGTAAGAGATTTGTATGCCCATGAAACAGCGAACGAAGAGCTATGATTGAGGTACAAAAAAACAATGTTTTTTTAAAATATATGTGAATCCCTATCCAATGATCCTAAGCTGAAGTAAAGCCTCTAACAACAGCATATTCATCTATGTTTTTTGTAATCATCTTTTTGTCATCTTTGAAGATGTCTAATGTAATGAGCAATTTAAATAAGAAAATCTTTTGTTTAACGATGGTTAAAGCACCATTCAAATTCACTGAAATATAGTGGTAACATTCGCTTACTGATACCATAATAAATGCCTAATACCATATTGTTAAAGTTGATATGATTTTATTGAGAAACCATAACTTATGTGTATCCTCTTCAGAATTATTTTTTCTTTGCAATTACATTATTCTTCAGCACATTATAGTACAATAAACGTTCATCATGATGACAATGAGCACAGTGATAGCAGTTCTTTGTACCCATATAATAATAGTGGGTATTACCGTATCTCTCACAAACATAGCCTTCTAGCCATTACATCAAAAAGAAGAACTCTCTACATTTAATGATATCCATATAATACTGGGCGATAAATTCAGCATTAGACATATATTTACCACGACGCTTAATAGAAAATTTCTTATGATTCTTTTCGTGTTTCCTTGTAAGCACCTTCCTTATACATGAAGTATATCAGGTATTGTTACATCATTTATATTTATGTAAAAATTTAAGTTATCTTATATTAGGTTTGTCTCACGGGATTCACATTATTTGATACTTAATCAAGTAAAGATGAAAAAGCACGTAACTCGTATAAAAGAGAGAAAATTGAAATGTTGTAATTAATTAGTAAAAAACCACAGAATTTTCACTATGGCTTTTCAGAGACAATAAAATCATTTTATGATTTTAGATCCACGATACTTGAGTATCGACTAATTTAATTTATATGATATTAATGAATATGTCAATATTAACATATTATTCAATTAGCTTTTCTCATAAAATGAATTTATACATTGCTTTGCTAAATGAAAGATAGTACAATGTAATTAGGAGGCTAACTTATTATGGAAGAATACATAGCGCATAAAATAAAAAGTGAACAAGGTACCATCAGAACACAAACGATCAAGGAGCACAGTGAACATACGAAAAATTTAAGTGGTATATATGGAAAAACATTAAATGTTACCAATATATGCCAATTAATTGCTGCTTTACATGATGTAGGAAAATACCGAAGTGTTTTTCAAGATTATATAAAGTCGGATGATGAGAATAATAAACAAAAAGGAAAAATTAATCACGCTTCAGTTGGTGCTCATTATGTAATGAAATATCAAGAGGATGAAAATAATATGTTTTCTCGACTCACCAAAGAGATTGTAGCTGAATGCATTATTTCTCATCATGGACTAAAAGATTTCATTACTCCATTAGGGAAGAACGAATTTAATAGGTTAAGTATTGAGGATCATGAGCAGTACAATGAGGCTTATGATCATATAAAAGAACTTCTTGACTATGAGGAATTTAGTGATTTATACCAAAAGGCGAAATCGGAAACTGAAAATATGTTTAACATCATTAATGATAAAGTAAAAACAAGTAAAGAATGTTATTTCGACATGAGCGCATTTACAAGATATATATTATCTATTTTGATAAATGCAGATAGAGAAGATACAAGATCATTTATGTTAAATTTACCGTTACCTAAACCAAACAATATAGACACGAATAATGTATGGGATAAAGCGATAGATCATTTGGAAGCACTACTTTCCACTTTTCCTACGACTGATGAGCTAAGTCAAGAGAAAACAAAAATTTCTGAAGAGTGCAAAGCATTTTCTATGAATAAGTCAGGAATTTATCGCCTGTCGTGCCCAACAGGTTCAGGGAAAACATTGGCATCCTTACGATATGCGCTATATCATGCAAAGAAATATAAGAAAAAGCATATTTTCTATATTGCACCTTATAAATCGATCCTTACGCAAAACAGTGCTGTTATGAAATCCGTGTTTGAAGAAGGTGATGTCTTAGTGCATCATTCTGATATCGTTCCAGAAGATAAAGAAAGATATGTATATTTGAATAGTAATTGGTCAACACCGGTGATCATGACAACAGCTATTCAATTCTACCAAACATTGTTTTCTCACAAAACAACAAGCATACGGCGCTATCATCAATTAAGTAATGCTGTTATCATTATCGATGAGGCACAAACTATTCCGTTGGAAATTGTAAGTATGTTTAATTATATGATGAATTTTCTTTCAGAAATTTGTCATAGTACGGTATTGCTTTGTACGGCGACACAACCTCTATTCGATAAAACAAAACGCCCTTTACGTTTGAGTGAACCAAACGATGTTGTGGAAATTACACCAACTAGAATCGAAGCATTTAAACGTGTACATATCATAAACAAATGTAGATTAGAAGGTTATACACAAGAGGAATATGCCGAATTGATCATGGATTGTTGGAAAAAACATAGATGTGTTTTAGCTATTGTTAATACCAAATCCGAGGCTGTTGGCTTATATCAACGTTGTATTCAAATTGCAGAAGAGCAAAAGTTAAAAATCGATATGTATCATTTATCAACTAGTATGTGTCCTAAAAATTGTGATGATAAGTTGTCAGAGATCATGAAAAAGGCCAAAGAAGATACAAGTATGATTTGCATTTCTACAAATTTATGTGAGGCAGGAGTAGATATTTCATTTCCATGTGTCGTTCGCTCCTTGACCGGATTAGACAGTATCTTGCAAGCAGCAGGTAGATCTAATCGTAATAAAAAAGTGCCATATGGTTATGTATATATTGTGAACTCTAAATCTGAATATATAGGAAAATTACCTAGTGTAAAAGAGGGAAAACGTACAATGACCGATATGTTACATACGATGCAAGGCGAGTTTGTAGATGATTTACTATTACCTGAGAAAATAGCTGAATATTATGAACACTATTATTTTGATACTGAAGTAAATATGGATTATGAAATAAAAAAATTAGGTAATACGCAAATTGAATTGTGGGCCGAAAATAAGAAAGGAAGAACTGAAGCCGGAAAGAAAAAAGAATATATGCCAATTCTAACTAGTGCATTAAAATCTGCAGGCGAAAATTTTGATATTATGCCTTCAACTATTGGTGTTCTTGTGCCATATAAAGATAGAGGTAAGGAATTGATAGCGATATTTGGCAATGACAGTGTATCCAACGCTGAAAAATATAAATTATTAAAAGAAGCACAATTGTATATGATCCAGGTTTACGAATATGCTTATCAAAAACTGGTAGATGCTGGAATGATTACTGTTCTAGAATTTGGAGATATGTTGGTGCTAAAGGAGGGTTATAGCGATGATATGGGACTGAATGTTGATCAAAAGCTTGCAAATCTGTTTTTATGAAAGAAGGTGAATGAATGGTGAAAGCAAATCAGATTGAGTTTAAAGTTTATGGAAAGTATGCTTTATTTTCTGAACCTGCCAGTAGAGCAGGAGGAGAAAAATCAAGCTATATGATTCCAACATACGAAGCATTAAAAGGAGTATGTAAAAGTATTTATTTCAAACCTACGATAGTATGGTATGTTGATGAAGTAAGGATTATGAAACCTATTCAAACAATTTCAAAAGGTATCCGCCCCATAGATATGTCGGGTGGAAATACATTATCTTACTATACTTATCTATATGATGTAGAATATCAGGTGAAAGCGCATTTTGAATGGAATTTACATCATGAAGAACTCGCTCATGATAGAAATGAGAACAAGCATTATTTTATCGCTAAAAGATCTGTAGAAAAGGGTGGAAGAAGGAGCGCTTTTCTCGGATCAAGCGAATGTCAAGGTTATGTTGAACCATGTATCTTTGGTGAAGGAAAAGGATTTTACGATGAAATAGGCGAAATGCAATTCGGAACTATGGAACATGGATTCATTTATCCTGATGAGTATGTTCGGGATGAAGAAAAAGGTAAAATAGTTGCAACATTCTGGAGACCTTTGATGAAAAAAGGTGTTATTTCCTTTATTCGTCCAGAAGATTGCAGTATTCATCAAATAATCGGTACAGGAAGTATCAAAATATTTGATGAAAATCATTTTACTGTTTCAGAAATAGGAGGTGATGATATTGTCATGGACAAATAAATTATTAGAAACTTATGATGCTTGTTCAAGTTTAGTTGGCGAGTACAAGAACGGTAATATATTGTTACCCATAGGTCATCTCATTCAAAGAGCACAGATAGAACTAACAATTGATGAGGAAGGTAGCTTTATCAATGCGGTCATCCTTGAACAAGAGGCAGCAGACACAGTATTGCCCGTAAGTGAAGATTCCGCAAGCAGAGGAAATGGAATATCACCACATCCCCTGCATGATAAATTGTTATATATAGCAAAAGACTATAGTAAATATGTGGATCCTTTAAGGTCAAAACATCATGATGCATATATGGAACAACTTTATCAATGGGTTACATCACCTTATACCAATGCAACTATACAAGCAATTTATGCTTATCTATTAAAAGGGACAGTCATCGCAGATTTGATTCGCTGTCGTATTTTAGAGGAGCAAGATGGCTTTTTGAGTAATAAAGTAAAATTCCAAAAAGCGATTCCTCAAAGTGAAGCATTTGTGAGATTTAGAATGTATAGTCCAAAGCTTAGGAAAGCACCATGGGAAGACAAAGAACTGTTTCAAAGCTTTATCGATTACTATCAAAGTTTACATAAGGATGAAATAGGGTTGTGTTGTATTACCGGAAAACAAATGTATTGTACAGATAAACATCCTAGCAAATTGCGTTATAGTAGCGATAATGCAAAAATAATTTCAACCAATGATGCAAGTGGTTTCACGTTTCGTGGTAGAATTGCCAATAAAGAGAATGTTATATCTATAGGGTATGAAACGAGTCAGAAAATACATAATGCGCTTCGTTGGCTTATTCAAGAGCAAGGATATTTGAAAAATGGATTCGCTGTTGTAATCTGGAATGTAGAAAATAAGCCTGTATATAATAATATCTTTGGTAGATCAGATGATGATGAAGATGATGAAGTAGATTTAAATGGACTTTATGCGAAAGATGTTATACAAATGATAGAAGGATATGAAAGGCAATTAGATGCACGAGATGATGTAATGATCATGATGTTAGATTCAGCTACTAAAGGACGTTTGTCTATCGTTGGCTATCAAGAGTTAAAAGCATCTCAGTATTATGAGAATCTAAAGAACTGGTATGAAAATTGTCGATGGATACAATATCGTGAAACACGGTCTTTTACAACCCCAACAGTAAATGAAATTATTACTTCAGTGTATGGAGTTTATAGAGATGGAAAAATGGTTGTCGATGAAAAATTAGAAAAGCAAAAGAAAAATGATATTCTGCCATGTATCTTATTTGGAAAGGATATTCCTAAAGAATTAATAAGGGATGCATATCATCAAGCATTACATCTAACCACTATAGATTTAGCACAATACAAAAAATGCGCCGGAATTTTATGCGCACTTATGCGAAAAGAAAGTGCAGAAGAAAGAAAAAAACAAGGAAAAGGAGCAATTTGGTCAATGGATATAATTGAAAATAAAGAAAACGGTTTAGAATCAACAGCATACTTGATTGGTCAACTTATGGCAGTTTTTTTCGAAATGGAGGAGTATGCATTAAATGAAGTACATGAAAAAAGGCCAACAAATGCAATGAAATATATTGCAGAATGCAGAAAATCACCATGGAAAATTTTATCAATAATGAATGATAGAGTGAGACCATATGTTATTAAATTATCGAAAGATAAAAAAACAAAAGAAAAAATGGAACTATTTGAACTTGATAAGAAAAAGATTATTAAAGAGCTTTCAAAACGAGAAGAATTAAAAAATTTAAAAAATCTAGAGTTTGATTTTGATATGGGATTTGAATGCCAAAGCCTGTATTATGATGAAAAAAAGGAGGAACAAAAAAATGACTAGTTTAACAAACAAAATTGATTTCGCTGTATTGGTGACTGTAAAAAAAGCAAATCCTAATGGAGATCCTAACAACGGAAATAGACCAAGGGAAGATTTTGAAGGATATGGAGAAATATCAGATGTGTGTATCAAACGTAAAATCAGAAATCGTTTACAGGATATGGGAGAAAAAATCTTTGTACAGTCAGATGAGCGCTGCGATGATGGGTTCCAAAGCTTGAATGATCGTTTTAAAGGATATGATTTACTTCAACGAGCTGTTAAAAATAAAGATGGTGATGCTGTTTATCGTTTGGCTTGTGAAAAATGGATTGATGTAAGAGGTTTTGGACAAGTTATGGCGTTTAAGGCTGGTGGTGATAGTTCTAGTGTATCTAAAGGAATTCGTGGTCCTATTTCAATTCATCCTGCATATAGTGTTTCTACAATTAATTCAGAAAGTATGCAAATTACAAAAAGTGTGAATAGTGAAACAAAAGATAAAAAATCTTCTGATACCATGGGTCAAAAACATCGTGTTGAATTTGGACTGTATGTAATCAAAGGCAGCATTAACTGTCAACTTGCTGAGAAAACAGGATTTAGTAATGAAGATGCTGAAAAAGTAAAGCAAGCGTTGATTACATTATTTGAAAATGATGCTTCTTCTGCTAGACCAGAAGGCTCTATGGAAGTTCGTAAGGTATACTGGTGGAAACATAATTGTAAAAGTGGTCAATACTCTACAGCGAAGGTACATAGGTCTTTACATGTTACAGAAAAAGAAGGCGTAACTACACCAAAATCTTTTGATGATTACGTTATCACGATTGACGAGCTTGAAGGATTACCTGTAGAAGTTTATGAAGGACTATGAGGAAGACGAATTTTTAATGCTATCAGGAATTCAGCATTTTGCATTTTGTCGAAGGCAATGGGCATTGATCCATATCGAACAATTATGGGATGAAAATTATCGTACAGTTGATGGAGATATATTTCATGAAATTGCTCATAAAGATGATTACACAGAAAAACGTAAGAAAATAATCATTACGAGAGGTTTGCGAATTTTTTCAAGAAGTCTTGGGTTAAGCGGTACCTGCGATGTAGTGGAAATGCATGAGGATAAGAATGGCATTAAATTAAAAAACTACGAAGGAACCTATTTACCTTATCCTATTGAATATAAGAGAGGGAAACCTAAAGAAGATGCAATCGATGAATTACAACTTTGTGCACAGGCAATGTGTCTTGAAGAAATGTTGCTATGTGAAATTCAAGAAGGTGCACTATTTTATGGAGAACCTTATCATAGGACAAAAGTTAAGTTCACTAACGAGTTGCGGGAAATGGTTAGAGCTTATGCAAAGGAAATGCATGAGCTCTACAAAAAAGGAAACACTCCAAAAGTAAAGACGTCGAAAAAATGTAAATCATGTTCTTTAGAACAACTTTGCCTTCCAAAATTAAATCAGCAACCATCTGTGGAAGACTATTTTAATAAATATTTGAAGATGGAGTAGAAAAATGAAGAAACTTTTAAATACACTATATGTGACAACTCCGGAATCATATCTGAGTCTTGATGGAGAAAATGTAGTAGTAAAACGTAAGGAAATGGATGATACAAGAGTACCTTTGCATAATCTGGAAGGTATAGTTGGATTTGGATATACAGGAGCTAGTCCGGCATTGATGGGAAAATGTGCTGAGAACAATATTTCTTTGACTTTTGTAACAAAACATGGTCGTTTTCTTGCTAGGGTTATTGGCGAGAGTAGAGGAAATGTACTGTTGAGGAAAGAGCAATACCGCATATCTGATAATGAGAGTAGCAGTTTGTACTATGCTAGAAATATGATTGCGGCAAAATTATTAAATTCCAGACAGGTAATTGAACGCATCTGTAGGGATTATGAATTACGAATAGATACCGAGCAATTAAAAAATGCTTCTAAAAATATCAAAGAACTAGCGATCTTATCAAAAGAAGCATCCTCTATGGAACTATTAAGAGGTTATGAAGGAAAAGCGGCTGTATATTATTTCTCAGTGTTTGATGATATGATTCTTCAGCAAAAAGATGATTTCTATTTTCATGATAGAAATAAGCGTCCACCTTTAGATAATGTAAATGCTTTATTATCCTTTGTCTATACATTATTAGCGAAGGATGTTACTTCAGCACTTGAAAGTGTGGGTCTTGATGCGTATGTTGGCTTTTTACATTGTGATACACCAGGACGAGCTTCTTTAGCTATGGATATGATGGAAGAATTAAGAGCGGTAATGGCAGATAGGTTTGTTTTAACTCTGATTAATAAAAAAATCGTGACAGTAGATGGATTTGTAAAGATGGAGAATGGTGCTGTGTATATGAATGATGATACAAGAAAGACGATTTTATCATATTGGCAAAGGAAGAAACAAGAAACTTTGAAACATCCTTTTCTAGATGAGAAGATAGAGTGGGGATTAATTCCTTATGTACAGGCACTATTATTGGCTAGAACGATTCGTGGAGATTTAAAAGAATATCCACCTTTCTTAACCAAGTAATGGAGGATATATATGCTAGTTTTAATAACCTATGACGTAAATACGGAAACTAAAGCTGGGAAAGCCCGTCTAAGAAAAGTTGCAAAGGAATGTGTGAACTATGGTCATAGGGTTCAGAATTCTGTTTTTGAGTGCGTTCTTGACCAAGCACAATGTAGGAAGGTTAAACATATTCTAGAACAAATTATTGACAAAGAGCATGATAGTTTAAGGCTTTATTATTTAGGTAATCATTATGAGAATAAAGTTGATCATATAGGGATAAAGCCAAGTTTTAAAGTTGAAGATGTATTGATTTTGTAGTAGTGCGAATGTGATGCTTACATAAATCTCTTAAGAGATTCGCACTTTTTATTAATGGTTTTATATTGATTTGTAACAAAATGAAAGTTAATGATTTATAAAAGAGATGAAAAAGTGAAAACACGGTTACATTATCTATGATATCATTAACTTTTGCTGTCTTGTCCGTAAGGACAAGTGGATCTAAATGCACGTTAGTATGCTATTTCTACATTGCGAATGAGGGGTCTTGTCCGTAAGGACAAGTGGATCTAAATAATGGTTTTCCCATCAGATGATTTAAGAATGCACAAGTCTTGTCCGTAAGGACAAGTGGATCTAAATCTCTAATGCTTTGTTTAATGCCACGTAACACACAGTCTTGTCCGTAAGGACAAGTGGATCTAAATCATCCATTAGCAAAATATGCCACATCAGCAGTAGGTCTTGTCCGTAAGGACAAGTGGATCTAAATTGCTATGACATCGATATTTTGGTATGTTGCTATGTCTTGTCCGTAAGGACAAGTGGATCTAAATGTTTAAATAGATCGTATCCATAGTACCACCGCATGTCTTGTCCGTAAGGACAAGTGGATCTAAATATGGCATTGAATCCAGCAGATACAGCCTTTGTGAGTCTTGTCCGTAAGGACAAGTGGATCTAAATAAGTCGGCCAACAGAAACGAAGTCAAGCGAAACATGTCTTGTCCGTAAGGACAAGTGGATCTAAATTTTAAATCTAGTGCTTTGGCCGCCTGTTCTGGTGAGTCTTGTCCGTAAGGACAACTGGATCTAAACAGACAAAATTTAAAAAGTCAAAAAATTTCTTTACTTTGCCTATTTGCAATGATAAAATATATAAACGGGTAGAAATCTCTACTCCCCGCTCTATTCACGAAAATAGGGCCAAAGACCATGAGGAGGTGTACAGAATGAAAAAATACGAAATCATGTACATTGTGAACGCATCTTTGGAAGAAGCTGCACGTAAAGAAGTTATGGACGGCTTGCACAAGATCATTACAGACCACGAAGGAACAATCGATAAGATTGACGACTGGGGTGTAAAAGAGTTCGCATATGAAATCAACAAAATGAACAAAGGTTACTATGTTGTGATTAATGTTACAGCTAACAATGAAGGAATTAAAGAATTCGATCGTTTAGCTCGTATTAACCACAGCGTTGTTCGTTACATGATCATTAAAACAGAAGGCGAAGAATAATCGCATAAAGGAGAGATGAGACTATGATTAATAGAGTAGTATTGGTCGGCCGTCTTACAAAAGACCCAGTCTTACGTAAAACAGGTTCAGGAGCATCTGTAGTATCCTTTACCGTTGCATGTGACCGTCGTGTGAAAACTGAAGGGCAGCCAACAGCTGATTTTATCAATACAGTAGCATGGAATAAAACTGCTGACATTGTAGCGCAATATACACACAAAGGTAGTCTAGTTGGTGTTGAAGGTAGAATTCAGACACGTAGCTATGATGACCAAAGTGGAAAACGCATATATGTAACAGAGGTCGTAGCGGATAGTGTTCAGTTCCTTGAAAGCAAAAGTGCATCTGCAAATAATGCTTCTATGGGATATACACCTGATTACAACAACAATAATCAAGGATATGAACCAGATACAAATACGAATTCACAGTCATCTTATTCCAGCGATTTTGAATCTAGTGATACATTGGATATCGCCAGTGATGATTTACCATTCTAATTAGAAAGGAGATAACTACTATGGCATTTAAAAAACAGCGTATGGGACGTAAAAAAGTTTGTTATTTTACAAAAAACCATATCGAAACTATCGATTACAAAGACGTTGAATTATTAAAACGTTTTATCAGCGCAAACGGAAAAATCATTCCTAGACGTGTAACAGGTACACGTGCTAAATATCAGAGAATGCTGGCAACTGCAATCAAGCGTGCACGCCAGATGGCATTATTGCCTTACGTAAGCGAATAAAAAAGTATCCCCTGTCTGTGCAATCAGATGGGGGTTTTTGTCATTTTTTAGGAGGATGTCATGAAAAACGATACTAAAAAAATAACAGAAGGAGCAATGATGGTTGCAATCGTAGGATTATTATTGTTTATCAACCGTCAACTTGCAGGCATGATTGAATATATGATGTATTGGATATTAACCTTTCCGATACTAATTTATACAGCAAAATACGGTGTAAAAAATGCAATGGTTCCAAGTGTTTGCATGCTTTTGCTAAGTTTGATCCTTAGTGTTCCTACTACCGTATTTTATATGTTTAGTTGCATTGTGACAGGTGTTGTTTATGGCGGTGGCATAAGAAAAGAATGGAAAAACGGATCTCTGCTTTTTTGGACTTTCCTCTTTACACTTTTTTCCTATCTCATTACCTTTGTATTATTCGCATCCATATTCGGTTTTGATCCACAAGAAGATATGGAAATAGCGCAGATGTTATTATCTATATTTCATATGGAAACCAATATCAATATCACAAAAATTGTTTCTGTTATTAGTATTTTATCTACGCTTCTCATGAGTATTCTTCAGACAATGTGTATTCATATGATAGGAAATATGCTATTGTCACGCTTAAAGATTCAGGTTCATGCGATGAACCCTATACTGCAATTAAAAGTGCCAAAGGTCACAGCTTTTATAATAATTATCATTTGGGTGCTATTTTATATGCAAAATGTGATAAAATTAAACCAAGAACTTTCTAGTGTCCTTTTTGCCTGTTATTTGATAGCTATGATTCTTGCTATAGGATATGGAGCATTAACATGGATGTGCTGGTTTATGATGAAAAGGAAAAAGGCACTGGTGTTTCTTGTAGTGATTGCGATGTTTATCCCTTATTTGAATTTTGTGATAGCATGTACAGGTGTTGGGGATATGATATTCGATTTCAAGAACAGAATGAGCGAGGTGTTATACCATGGATCGATTAGAAAATTTTAAAATACAGATTGTTATCGTAGTGCTCCTTCAGATCCTGGCCTTACTGGCACTTTATTATGTAGGATTTGATAATATCAATATGATACCGATGGTGGTTTTGCTAGTGCTGAATATTATGATCATTATCTGGATCATGACAAAATATCAGGGTGATAAAGAACAAAGAGATATTGATATTTCCAGAATATTGGGTCATGATGCCAAAGATGCGCTTTTATTTGGTGAAGTTGGGATCATCACATATGATGAACAATACAATGCTACATGGATGAATGATTTTTTAGAAGGAAGAAAAATTGATGTTGTAAATAAGAAACTAACTAGTTGGATACCAGAGATTTCTGACTTATTCACTGGCGATGTGGATGTAATTACAGCTAAAAATCAAGAATATGTTTATGAGATCACAAGAAAAGAAAATGCGCAGGTGCTATATGTTAGAGATATTACAGATTATGCGATACTGAAGAGCCGTTTTGAACAAGATGGTGTTGTTGCAGGACTTTTACAGTTGGATAACTATATGGAAATTCAACAATATGTTGATGAAGGGAAAATGGCACAAATTAATACACAGCTAAGACAGCCATGTGTAGAATGGGCTGGCAAATATGGAATGTTTATCCGACGCTTGCGAAGTGATCGATTCCTAGTGATATTGAATGAACGTATTTTTGCTGAAGTAGTAAAAGATCGTTTCTCCATTTTGAACACGATTCGAAAAAATGCTGAGGAAATAGATGTTTCCATTACATTAAGTATGTCTTTCGCACGAGGCACAGATGATTATCAGTTATTAGATACGATGGTCAACGATTTGTTGGAACTGGCGCAAAGCCGTGGTGGAGATCAAGCAGCAGTAAAAAAATATGGGGAAAGTGTTAAGTATTTTGGGGGAAATAGTGAAGCAAGTGAAAAACGAAGCAAAGTGCGTGTACGTGTCATGGCCCAGGCAATCAAAGAAGCAATTATGGAAAGTAATCGTGTATTTATTGTTGGACATGCGAATATGGACTTTGATTGTATAGGTAGTGCGCTATGTATGTCACGAATAGCCAGTGCTTATGGTAAAGAATGTTATGTTGTCAGTGAAAGTGGTGGTATGGAACCACAACTAAAGGAAGCATTTCAATCAATGCGAGAAGAACTTGAAAGTCGTCATCGATTTATCAGTGACCAAGAAGCAGCAAAATTATTGGAAAGTGATGATTTATTAATTGCGGTCGATCACCATAATCCAAAACAATCAGGAGCCCCTTTGAGTATTTCTACAGGGAAGCGTATCATTGTTATTGACCATCATAGAAGAAGTGAAGATTTCATAGGAAATCCGTTACTCGTATATGTGGAAACAAGTGCAAGTTCGGTAAGTGAATTAGCAGCAGAGCTTCTTCCATATCAAACCAATAAGGTAAATATATCTGAGACAGAGGCAACCATTATGTACGATGGTATCTTAGTTGATACCAATCGTTTCCGTATGCGAACGGGAAGTCGTACCTTTGAAGCAGTTGCTTATCTGAAAAAGTTAGGTGCTGATACGATGAAAGCAGAGAATATGTTGAAAGAAGATTATGATGATTTTGAAGCAAAAACAGCCATTATGAATTGGTCTGAAAAATACCAAGGTAATATGATTATTGCGGCTGTTGACGATAATACCATAGAAGATCGTACATTGATGTCACAAGCGGCGGATTCGTTGTTAAATATCAAAGGTATTGAAGCAAGTTTTGTCATTGCGAATATCGCAGATAATAAAGTGGCAGTATCTGCACGAAGTAAAGGAAGTATCAATGTACAAGTAATCATGGAGAAAATGCATGGTGGAGGACACTTTAGTGCTGCAGCATTACAAAGAGAAGATACAAGCGTTCATGCAGTAAATGAAGAACTGCGTGAAATGATCGATGTATATTTAGAAGAGAATAAGGAGGATCATACAAATGAAAGTGATATTGTTAAGTGATGTAAAAAAAGTAGGTAAAAAAGGTGATGTTGTTGAGGTAAGTGATGGTTATGGAAGAAATTTTCTTCTAAATAAAAAACTTGCGGTTTTAGCAACCAAGAAAAGCATGGAAATACTAGATGAACAGCATTTACAACAAGATTTAGAAGAGAAACAGAAAGAAGCAGATGCTAACGCTTTAAAAGAGCAGTTAAGCAAGATTGTCTTAGAATTTCATGTAAAAACAGGTGAAGGAGGTCGTGTATTTGGTAGTGTATCTACAAAGCAAATTGTGGAAGCGTTACGTGAAAAACACCAAATAAAGATTGATAAGCGCAAGGTTATTGATAATACGACCATATCTTCTTTAGGCTATACTGATGTGAAGGTTGATTTATATAAGAATAAAGTCATTGGTGTGATTCGTGTTCATGTCAATGGATAGGAGGACCTATGAGTAGAGAACTGCCACATAGCAATGAAGCAGAACAATCCATACTTGGTGCCATGATGGTATATCCTAATGTCGCAGGCGTTGTCTACGATCAAGGCCTTGGGGCAGAAGATTTCTATCTGGATATTCATCAAAGGATATTTTCTGCGATGTTAGATATCATTGATCAAGGAAAACCAGTTGATGTAACGACCTTGATTACAAGATTACAGGATACCGACCAATTAAATCTGGTAGGTGGTGCGGATTATATCATAAAGTTAAGTGATACGGCAATTTCCAGTACCAATAGCGTATACTATATCGAATTGATAAAGAGTCGTGCACATTTGCGCAGATTGATTGAAACAGCACAGGTGATTGCAGAAGAAGGCTTTGATACAAGTGAAGAATTAGATGTCGTGATGGATAAGGCGGAACGTGATATTTTGAATGTGACGAGAAGCCGTAGAGCAACTGATTTTAAAAGTAGTCGAGATGTGTTAAGCGGAGTTATGCAGGAATTGATCAAACTTCGATCATCTGATAACAGAGTCACAGGTATCAAAACAGGCTATGACGATCTTGATCATTTGACGAATGGATTTCAACGTGGGGACTTAATTATTTTAGCAGCAAGACCGGCCATGGGAAAAACAGCATTTGCCTTAAATTTAGCATTAAATGCATCCTTTTATAATCCAGGTGCGATTGCAGTATTTTCACTTGAGATGCCCGCAGAAGCATTAATGAAACGTATTTTGAGTGCAAAAAGTGCAGTTGAATCCAGCAAGTTGAGAAGTGGAAATATCGTAGATGATGAATTTAATAAATTAAACGAAGCAGCAAATGAGTTGATGGCATGTAAATTATTTATTGATGATTCTAGTAGTATCAAGATATCAGAAATTTTTTCAAAGTGTCGTAAACTAAAAAGTGAGCATGGATTAGATATGGTTGTCATTGACTACCTTCAGTTGATTAGTGGTAGTGGTAGGGGCAGTGGAGATAATCGTCAACAAGAAATCAGTGAGATTTCTCGATCTTTAAAAGGACTTGCCAGAGAAATGGAATGTCCTGTGATATCCCTATCGCAGTTATCTCGTAGTGTAGAAACCAGACCGGATAAACATCCTATGTTATCAGATCTTCGTGAATCAGGTGCCATCGAGCAGGATGCGGATATCGTAATGTTTCTTTATCGTGAGGAATATTATAACAAAGATAAAGAAGAAGCAGGAAAAAATATTACAGAACCTACTGATGTGGAGATCGCAAAGCATCGTAATGGAGCTACTGCTAGAATACAATTGGCATTCCAAAAGAATATTTCTGCATTCTTCAATATAGCGAAAGTTTAGAAAGTTGGTAGTATATGAAATTTGCATTATTAGCAAGTGGATCCAAAGGAAACTGTTGTCTCATCAAACATAATGATACGAAAATTGTGATTGATTGTGGTACAACAAAACGTTATCTAAAGGGCTGTTTTGATAGTCTACAATATGATCCCACAGAATCAGATGCCATTCTGATTACACATACTCATACAGATCATGTATCACAAATGAAAATGTTTCAGGATATCCATACCTATGCGACGCAAGATATTCCAACTGATCATTTGCATGGAATCAAACCTTTTGAAACTATCGATATCAAAGATTTTCATATCACGGTATTGCCTATGAGCCATGATTGTGAAGGTACCGTAGGTTATGTGATCGAATGTGAAAATGAAAAAATGGTTTATGTGACGGATACTGGGTATATTAAAGAAGAAGTCAAAAGTTATATCAAAGACGCAGATTATTATGTGTTTGAAAGTAATCATGATATTGAAATGTTGATGCAGACAAATAGACCGGTTTATGTGAAGCAACGTATCATCAATGATTATGGTCACTTATGTAATGATGATAGTGCAACTATTTTATGTGATGTTATGTCTGAGAAAACAAAAGAAATTATTTTAGCGCATATATCTCAAGAAGGGAATACTCGTGAGCTTGCTTTGCAAACGTTGGTTTCTCATTTAGATAAGAAGAACATCAGGCATGATCAGATGAGGTTATATCCTGCGGATCAGTTTTCTATTTATGTTGGTGGAAAGGGTGCGAAACAGAAATGAAAAAAACATTGTCCTTTTTTGTAGTTATGTTGATTGGGTGGAATCTTGTCATAAGCATACAACTATATCGAGTATCTAATGAAAAGGATACCTCTATTCCAACTACGACGGATCAAGGTAATGTATCACAAGCACGTGTAGAAATTTCGAGTAATGTGAGTGATCTTGTTGAAAAAAGTGAAAATAAAGTTGTTACAGTAACAGCTACTCTACGTAATCGTACGATTAGCAGTGGTAGTGGCGCCATCTATCGAGTAGATGGAAAAGATGTTTATATCATTACCAATAATCATGTTGTCGCAGATGGAGATGGAGCAATCGTAACTTTCGCAAGTGGGGAAGAAGTTACTGCGGAGATCAAAGGACTGGATGAGGTTATGGATCTTGCGTTATTAAAAGTCAGTGTTGATTTTGATGCTCAGGCATTTACCATGGGTGATAGCTCTTTAGTGAAAAAAGGGGAATATGTTATCGCAATGGGAAGCCCACTTGGTATTGAATATCAAGGAAGTGTATCCGGTGGTTTGATTTCCGGTGTCGATCGCCATATGGAAGTAGATACAGATAATAATGGGGTTGCGGATTTTGATGTAAATGTATTACAGACAGATGCGGCAATTAATCCCGGTAATAGTGGAGGCCCATTAATTAATATGGCAGGTGAATTGATTGGTATCAATTCTATGAAAATCAGTGCTGAAGATGTAGAAGGATTTGGATTTGCTCTTCCTATCAATGAAGTGCTTCCGGTAATTTCACAACTAGAAAAGGATGGAAAGGTTACAAGACCGATTCTTGGAATTTCCGTACAAGAAATCAATCAATTGAATTCATTTGAACGAAGTTATTTTGATATCAATACTGATGTAAAGGCTGGACTTTATATTATGAAGGTTAATGCAAAATCTCCTGCTAGCAAGGCCGGAATCAAAAATGGTGATGTTTTAGTGAAATTTGATGGTAAGGAATGTACTGATTTCAAAACCTTTCGAACGATTCTATATACTAAAAAAATCGGCGATAAGGTAACATTAACCATAAATCGTGATGGTGAAGAGAAAAATATAGAAGTAACATTAGAATAGGTGTATCAGATGAATCTGTCTTATGACAGATTCTTTTTTTAAAGCTTATAATAATCATTCTAAGAAATATTTTTAAATTAATGAGCATATGATTTGTAAAAGCGCTTACAACTGTGTTAGCCTTAAGATACAAAGATAACGGTGAGAACTGTCATATGGACAACAGGAGGCGATAATCAAAAAAGTTGTAAAAACAGTAACGGTCATCGACATAGGATAATAGAAGGATAAGGAGGGTTATTGAAGATGAACTATACAACAAGCAGTCAACAAGAAGAATTACGTGCTAAAGTTAGAGAATTTGCGGAAACAGAAGTAAAACCAATTGCATTTATGCTAGATAAAGAAAATGAATTTCCAAGTGAAGCAATCAAGAAACTTGGAGAAATGGGATTGATGGGTATACCATATCCAAAAGAATATGGTGGTGCTGGTCTAGATGTAGGAAGTTATGCCATTGCTGTTGAAGAATTAAGTCGTGTGGATGGAGGTACTGGTGTAATCTTGTCAGCACATGTATCTTTAGGAAGCTATCCAATCTATGCATTTGGAACGGAAGAGCAAAAACAAAAATATCTTGTACCTTTAGCAAAAGGGGAAAAGATCGGGGCATTTGGTTTAACAGAACCAAATGCAGGAAGTGATGCAGGCGGAACGGAAACAACGGCTGTTTTACAAGGCGATCACTATGTGTTAAATGGAAATAAGATTTTTATCACGAATGCTCCGAAAGCGGATATTTATGTGATTTTTGCAGTAACCACTCCCAATATCGGCACAAAAGGAATCAGTGCCTTTATTGTGGAAAAGGGTTGGGAAGGATTTACCTTTGGTGATCACTACGACAAAATGGGGATTCGTTCCTCCTCTACTGCTGAATTGATCTTCAATGATGTGAAAGTACCAAAAGAAAATCTTTTAGGTAAAGAAGGACAAGGTTTTAAGATTGCAATGTCAACACTGGATGGTGGAAGAATCGGAATTGCATCACAAGCATTAGGTATTGCACAAGGTGCATTTGAACATGCTGTGGAATATGCGAAAGAACGTGAACAATTCGGAAAGCCAATTGCGCAACAACAAATCATATCATTTAAAATTGCAGATATGGCAACAAAATTAAGATGTGCTAGATTCTTGGTCTACAGTAGTGCAGAATTAAAGGAAAACCATGAGCCATATGGCATGGAATCAGCTATGGCAAAACAATATGCTTCTGATGTATGTCTGGAAATCGTCAATGATGCATTACAGATTTTCGGTGGTAGTGGATATTTGAAGGGAATGGAAGTAGAACGTGCTTATAGAGATGCGAAAATTTGTACCATTTATGAGGGAACTAATGAAATACAGCGTGTTGTCATTGCTTCTCATATCCTTGGCAAGCCTAAGAAAAAGGATCGTGTTGCTACAAAAGCAGCAGCAACCGGGATTACTGGTATGCGTAAAAAAATGATATTTCAAGAAGGTACTGCACAGGAAAGAGTTGATCGTCTTGTAGAAGCTCTTAAAAATGATGGTTATGATTTCAGTGTAGGAATACCAATGGATACACCGATTACACAGGCAGAACGAGTTGTAAGTGCAGGAAAAGGCATCGGTTCAAAGGCAAATATGAAACTGATCGAAGAACTCGCAAAACAGGTAGGTGCAGCAATTGGTTCCAGTCGTCCGGTTGCGGAAACTTTAAAATATGTACCGATCGATCGTTATGTAGGAATGTCCGGTCAAAAATTTGCCGGGAATTTGTATATCGCTTGCGGAATTTCTGGAGCTAGTCAGCACTTAAAGGGTATTAAAGATGCTACAACGATTGTCGCAATTAATACAAATAAGAATGCACCGATCTTTAAGAATGCAGATTATGGCATTGTTGGTGATGTTAATGAAATATTACCTTTATTGTCTGCAGCACTTGATAATGGGAAACCAAAGAAGCCAGCTCCACCAATGGTTAAAATGAAGAAACCATTTATCAAAAAAGAAGCATTGCCTTATAAATTACACGTTTGCAATGGTTGCGGTTATGAATATGATGCGATGTTAGGTGATCTAGATGCAGATGTTGCGCCTGGTACACCATTTGAACAACTGCCAGAAGATTGGATTTGTCCTGAATGTGGAGAATCCAAAGCGCAGTTCATAGAGGAATAGGAGGAAGAAATCATGGAATGTGTTAGAAAAGTATGTGAAGACCTGTATTGGGTAGGTGGAAATGATCACCGTTTGGCATTATTTGAGAATATTCATCCGATTCCAAGAGGTGTTTCCTATAACTCCTATTTGCTTTTAGATGAAAAAACGGTGTTGTTTGATACCGTGGATTGGTCTATTGGACGTCAATTTTTGGAAAATGTAGCTGCTGTATTGCAAGGTCGTGATTTAGATTATCTAATCATCAATCATATGGAACCGGATCATGCTGCTAGTATAGAAGAGGTGTTATTGCGTTATCCAAATGTAACTGTCATTTCTACGGAAAAAGGATTTTTATTGATGCGTCAATTCGGATTTGATGTAGATGGCAAAACCGAAGAAGTCAAAGAAGGAGATATCAAAACCTTTGGTGCTCATACCATTACGTTTGTGGAAGCACCTATGGTCCATTGGCCTGAAGCTATGGTAAGCTTTGATATCACAAATGGAGTATTGTTCTCAGCAGATGCATTTGGTTCCTTTGGTGCATTGGATGGTAAATTGTTTAATGACGAAGTGAACTTTGACAGAGATTGGATCGATGATGCTCGCCGTTATTATACAAATATTGTTGGAAAATATGGACCTCATGTGCAAGCATTATTGAAAAAGGCAGCTACGATCGATATCAAAATGATCTGTCCGTTGCATGGACCAATATGGCGTAATGATATTGGTTATCTGTTAGATAAATATCAGCATTGGAGTACCTATGAGCCTGAGGTGAACGGTGTAATGATCGCTTATGCATCTATGTATGGAAATACTGAAAATGCAGCAAACGTATTAGCAAGCAAACTTGTGGAAAAAGGTATTAGAGATGTTGTTCTATATGATGTATCCAATACCCATGTATCTCAGTTGATTTCCGAAGCATTTAAATATAGTCATTTGGTATTAGCAAGTGTAACTTATAATCTGGGAATTTATCCGGTAATGCATAACTTTTTGATGGATATGAAGGCATTGCATTTACAGAATAGAGTTGTCGGAATTATTGAAAATGGATCATGGGCACCAAAATCTGGTAGTCTTATGAAAGAATGTTTAGATGATATGAAACAGATGAGTATCTTAAATGAAGAATTGTCTTTTGTATCAAGCATGAACGATGCAAATCGAAATGAGATGGATGCATTGGTTGATGGCATCGTGGATTCATTAAAATCATAGTAGGAAGGGTAGAGAAATCTATCCTTTTTTCTATTTTACAGAGATAGAAGGCTTAGACAAAGAAATATGAAAAAATAACTTTTCTCTGATATATTGGCTACTTTTGTGATGGTTATGTGATATAGAACAAAACGTTTTTTGTACGTGTGATGGCTATGAAATGAAAAAAATAGAAAGATAAGAAACTTTTCGGAAAACGCTTGCAGAAAAAAAGACAAAGTGATATATTGGTACAGACCACATGGTATAGACCACTATACTAGGTATTCATCTTCTTTACGATAAGACAAAAAGAAGAACAACAGATGATAAACAAGTAAAAACTATGCTAAAAAACCATGTTAAAAAAGGGTGATATTCTTGCTGTTTAGTAGCCTACCTAATGGTGAAATAGGTGTAATTTTTTTAACTTTATGAGGTTTGTTTATTTGTTTTATATGTAAAGGCGAATGAACGAAAGCGTGAATATGACACGAAAGAAAGATGAAGAAGAAAGGTAGTTTATGATTTTAGAGATCCATTATCTGAATCATGACTAGGTGTGATGTATGAAAAAAAAGAGAAATTATGGACAAAAATCAATCGTATCAACAATGTCTATTTTGATGGCAATGGGTATGGTAAGCCCGACAGCAGCAATTCATGCAGCAAGTGATTTTGGTATTAGTACCACAGATTATCAAATTTTATTGAATGACGGGAAAGGTTTTCGCTCATGGAATGTGAATGTCAATGGAGATGGAAAATACAGTGGAACGATTTCCTTGACAACATCCGATTATGAACTTACAGGAGCCCTTCAATTGGAATTCAAAACGCTAGAAGATGTGGAAGGTTTTACTTTGATCAATGAGAATAGCGATGCACATATCGCAATAGCAAAATTAAATGTTGAAGGTAAAACAGCTGAAGAAATTTCAGATTATTTGAATACAAAACTATATCTTTATGGGGACAGTATCGATACTGATACCGTGTATGATCTTGTGAAGTTACAAGCAGTTCTTAGTGAAAACACCTATACAGAACCACAAAAGGAAGAACCAAGTGAAGCTATTGCAGAACAAACAATGATTCAGCCAACAAGCATGATGAGTTATGCGGCTTCCAGTATTGTTCAACCTAAGATTAAAACAACTCTAAATGAAATCCTTTTAAGCAATCTACAGGATAATCAATGTTATGCTATTTTATACCATACAGTGGATAACCCTAACAAACCAACTGAAATAAAATGGTATACGAAAAGCGAGATAGAAGCAAATAATCCTTTTGTGGGATTAAAATCGGATTCGTTATATTACGTTAAAACAAAACTGATCGGAGCTCCTGATAATGACAGTGAAGATACTTATACTTATACTCAGGTCTTAATCGAAGGACAGATTCTCAGTAATGATCTTCCAGTTACCGTAACATTGAAGTCTTGGAATAAAGAGGATGCTGTGTATGAATTTATAACTGATGAAAATGGATTTTTTCAATGTGCTGTTGATACGGATACAACATACATGATAGAAGCAAGAAGTGCCAATGGGTATGAATATCATGAAGCAAATCATTACGATAATTACAAAGGTGGAGTTTTCGATCTTACAAAATATGTGACAAACTATAAAGATGCAAAGGATTTTGTGGATAGCCATTATACAGTAAATGGTAACATCATAACAGAAGTAAATAATGAAACCTTAGGCTTTATTCTTGACGCTTATGATTATCGATTATCAAGTGATGAAAAACAAGAAATCGATCAGATATTGAAAGCAGCCGGGTCTAAGTTAACCTATGAAGAATTATACAAAGAGGCAACATCTAAAGTTGATGCAGAAAGAGATGCATTTTTAGCAAAATATGTAGGAAAAGAAGAAGATTCAGATACTACGTTAGGTAAAAAATACAATATCGGACGTAGATATCAAATAATCTTAGATGATGCGGAAAAAGATTGGGAAGGATTGCATTATAAAGTAAAAGAAGAAATAGACTCACTATTAAATATGATGCAAATATCTAATGTAAGAAGTTATTCTGAATTAATGGTCGCTGCACATTATTATGAAGAGGCTTCTGATAACTTCATTAAAACTTATTTTAGTGATGAAAACGGAGCATTCTCAAACGTAACTGGAGATAATGTTGATACCATCCTTTCCGCAAAGAAAACTGCAGAAAGCAAAAACGCTTTCAAGGATTACGGTTCTTCAAATTCTTATCAATTATTAGCTGCGATAAATGTCAATTTAAATGGAAAAACAAATACAACTTATGATGCGTTATATGAAGAAGCAAACGGTATAAAGGTTGTGGTTGATGATTTTATAGCTAATTATTTAACAGAAGATAGAAATCTGGTAACATCTGTTACTCAGAAAAACATAGAAGGAATCGTGAAAGGTGAAGCAGCTTGGTTGAAGTTATCATCCAAACAACAAAATTATTTGAACAAAAAGTTGAAAACTGCTGGTAATATCACCTATGAATCATTATTAGATGAAGCAAAGAATATTGATAAACAAGCTGATTTATTTTTAGATACTTATATGAAAGAAAATGGAGCATTCATCAAAGATATAGACAGATTCAATTATAAGAAAGTTGCATCTGCCGAAGAAGACTGGGAAAATGCTTCTGATGTATTAAAGGAAGCTATTGAAAGTCGTTATGATTATATTGATGATGTGATCAAAACAGCAGTAAAATATCAAGGCTATTTTGAAGAATTTATCAATCCATATTTGGTGGATGATCAAAATGCTTTATTTAAAACGGTGAATGGAGATAACTATCAACAGATATTAAATGCACATAAAGTTTGGAATAACTATAGTTATTATGAAAAAGATGAAATCAATGAGATCATGGCAAAAGAAAGTGGCGTATCATATTATGAACTTTATGATAAAGCAATAAGTTATCAAAACGATTTGAAAAAGGAACAGGAATTTATCAAACAATATCTAACTTATGAAGATAAGCTTGTAACGTTTGTAGATGAACATACCATTTTGAATCTGAAAGAGGGAGAAGAAGAGTGGGAAAAGCTTTCTAAGGAAAGCCAAGATGATATCGACCAACAATTAGATGTTGCCAAAAAAGGAACAACATTCAAGGGGTTGATTAAGGAAGCAGATCAGATCATAGGTGTTTTAGAAGATTTCGCTAATAAATATCTTATGAAAAATAATTCTTGGATCGAAACGATACGCTTTGATAATTATGAGAAAGTAATTGAAAGTAAGACTACATGGGATACATTTGATGCGACAACAAAAGCAGTCTTAGATTTATTTCAAAAGAAATCTTATGAAAAGTTGTATCAATCTGCAGTAAATTATCAAACAAAAATTCAGAAGTTTGTAGAGGAATATCTTACAGATGAGAATGGAATTATCAAAGAAGTAACACAAAAGAACTATATTTCCATAATAAATGGAAAAACTGCTTATAATGAGTTGAATACTGATGAAAGAGCTGCTGTTAATGCAAAATTAAAAACTGTAAGTTATGATGCATTATATAAGACAGCATGTTCATGGGAAAAAGTTTATGGTTTTATCAAAAAGTATATTTCAGATGATGAAGGAAATTATTTTATTGCTGTGACTGCCGGAAATTATAAGCAGATTCTTTCAGGGAATGAATATCCTTTTGAATGGAAATCCTTAACCGAAACGCAAAGAAACCAAATCGATGAATTGACTCAATACACAGCGTTATTCACAGTGGCTCAAGAAATGAAAGATAACGTAAAAGTGTTTATCGATGGTCATGGTGGAAATAAGAAATTAAAGAAAGCAAATAAAGATACGTATATCTATATTCTTGAAGGGGAGCCTGCATGGAATGCTTTATCTGATGAATGCAAAAAGGCTGTAAATCAAGAGCTTCCTACTGCTTATCAAGTATTATTATCACAAGCCCATGAATTAAAAGATGGTTCTGCGGCATTTGTAAAGAATTATATTACCGGAGCAGATGGCGTTGTTTATAAGAATGTAACAAAAGCAAATCAGACTCAAATAATCAGTGGTTATACAACTTGGGAAAAAATGAGCAGCGACCAGCAAGATATCATTGATGAATTATTGATACAAGCCGGAAGTAAGCCATATGAACAACTTATTGAAGATACAAAGGATCTTGCTCAACGTGTAAATAACTTTATAAAGAAATATGCAATGGATGATGCTGGGAACTATATCAAAGAACCTACAGCAGATAATTATGAGCATATTACTTCATCCTTAGTAGCTTGGAATGGGTTAGGTAAAGAAGGTCAAAGTACTGTTGATGAAATCCTTACTGAGAAAAATGACTTATCTTTTACAAAGTTATTATCTGATGCTCATGCATTTGAACAACATGTGCAAGATTTCATGAACGAACATCATAAAAATGCGGATAAAGCAATCACGAAAGACAATTATAAAACAGTTTTATCTGCAAAAGATGCATGGTCAGCCCTATCTTCAGAAGAACAGAAAGCCGTAAATAAGAGTTTGAATGCAAAAGGTGGTAAAAACTTTGATATCCTTTTACAAGAAGCAACTTCATTGATGGATACCGCAAAAATATTCACTGATACCTTTGTATTTGAAACAGCAACTGTTAAAAACTATGCAATCATCAACTTAGGGTATCAAAATTTCTCTAAGATGGATGAATTACAGCAGTATGTTATCACTAATGAAGTAAAAGAGATTATACAAAAAGATTATGCAAATCTAGTTTCTGATGCTCAGCAGATAGAGAAGAAAATCAATACATTTATTCGTGAGTTTGCGGCAGATCAAGATAATGCAGTTTATGCAGCAGTAACAGCTGATAACTGTAAATCAATACTGTTAGGTAAACAGCAATGGGAACAAATCGGAAGCGATTATCAAGAAGCCATTGATGCTGTCATCATGACAAAAGCAGATACTACCTTTACCAACTTATTATCTTCAGCAGAAGCATTACAAGAAAAGGCAGATACTTTCTTTGAACAATATTTGAAGATGGATGGCGAAGAAATCAAATCAATTGATCAAACGACCTTTAAACACATTCTATCAGGGCAAGATGCATGGGAAAACTTAGATAAAGAAGTACAAAAAGTTGTTAACAAGCGCATTGCTACTACATCTTATGAAGCGATGTTATATCAAGCTCTGAACTTAAAAGAAAGTACGGAAGAGTTTGTAAAGAACTATTTGAGTGATGATCAAGGACATTATCAAAGTGCTGAATTTGCAAACTATAAGACGATCTTATCTGGTAGCGAACAATGGGATGCCTTTGATGAAGCACAAAAGATCGTCGTAAATGATTTGATCAAAGATACAAAGAAAACTTATCAGAATTTCAAAGAAGAAGCGACTTCTATTGAAAAAGCAATAAATGAATTTGTACCAGCATATGTTACAGATGAAACAGGCACACCATATACCACAATTACAGCAGATAATTTCGCTAAGATTTTATCAGGAACAAAAGATTGGTCTGCACTTAGCGATGTCCAACGATTGGCAGTAAATGAGCTATTGATGAGCTATGAAAACGGAGTATCTTTTGAAACATTAAAGGAAGCCGCAACCATTTTAAAAGAACATGCAACTCAATTTGTGACACCATATCAAGCAATAGAAAAAGTAAACAAAGACAACTATGAACTGATTTTGGATGGAGAAATTGCATGGAATAAGCTTACAAAAGATGAGAAAACAGTCGCAAATAGTATGATGAAGAAGTCCTTTGAGACATTGCTTCAGGATGCATCAGAACTGAAGGATACCACAGAAAAATTTGTAAAGGATCATATCACAGATCAGGAAACAAATGAGATATTCAAGGATGCAACATTGAAAAACAGTATGCAGATTCTTAGCGGAAAACAAAGCTGGACAGCTATGAATGATGATCAAAAAGATATCATTAATCACATACTAAATGGAAATGAAAGTTTGGATTATGATACGTTATGTGAACATGCAGAGGTATTTGGTAAACAAATTCAAGCATTTATAAATGATTATGTCACAGATGAAAATGGCGTAGTAAGCAAAGTGACAGCAGCAAATTATCAAATGCTGTTACAAGGCAATTCTCAATGGACTAGCTTTGATAAAGACATGCAAGATGTCATTGATGCTGTCATCATGACAAAAGCAGATACTACCTTTACCAACTTATTATCTTCAGCAGAAGCATTACAAGAAAAGGCAGATACTTTCTTTGAACAATATTTGAAGATGGATGGCAAAGAAATTAAATCAATTGATCAAACGACCTTTAAACACATTCTATCAGGGCAAGATGCATGGGAAAACTTAGATAAAGAAGTACAAAAAGTTGTTAACAAGCGCATTGCTACTACATCTTATGAAGCGATGTTATATCAAGCTTTGAACTTAAAAGAAAGTACGGAAGAGTTTGTAAAGAACTATTTGAGTGATGATCAAGGACATTATCAAAGTGCTGAATTTGCAAACTATAAGACGATCTTATCCGGTAGCGAACAATGGGATGCCTTTGATCAAGCACAAAAGATCATCGTAAATGATTTGATCAAAGATACAAAGAAAACTTATCAGAATTTCAAAGAAGAAGCGACTTCTATTGAAAAAGCAATAAATGAATTTGTACCAGCATATGTTACAGATGAAACAGGCACACCATATACCACAATTACAGCAGATAATTTCGCTAAGATTTTATCAGGAACAAAAGATTGGTCTGCACTTAGCGATGTCCAACGATTGGCAGTAAATGAGCTATTGATGAGCTATGAAAACGGAGTATCTTTTGAAACATTAAAGGAAGCCGCAATCATTTTAAAAGAACATGCAACTCAATTTGTGAAACCATATCAAGCAATAGAAAAAGTAAACAAAGACAACTATGAACTGATTTTGGATGGAGAAACTGCATGGAATAAGCTTACAAAAGATGAAAAAACAGTCGCAAACAGCATGATGAAGAAGTCCTTTGATACGTTGCTTCAGGATGCATCAGAACTGAAGGATACCACAGAAAAATTTGTAAAGGATCATATCACAGATCAGGAAACAAATGAGATATTCAAGGATGCAACATTGAAAAACAGTATGCAGATTCTTAGTGGAAAACAAAGCTGGGCAGCTATGAATGATGATCAAAAAGATATCATTAATCACATACTAAATGGAAATGAAAGTTTGGATTATGATACGTTATGTGAACATGCAGAGGTATTTGGTAAACAAATTCAAGCATTTATAAATGATTATGTCACAGATGAAAATGGCGTAGTAAGCAAAGTGACTGCAGCAAATTATCAAATGCTGTTACAAGGTAATTCTCAATGGACTAGCTTTGATAAAGATGTGCAAGATGCCATTGATGCTGCTGTGAAATTGCAGTCAAAAACTACCTATACAGATTTATTATCAGATGCAAACCAATTCTTTGGTAAAGTAAGTACCTTTATCCATGAAAATATGCAAATCAATGAAGTTTATATGAAAGCCGCTGATAAGGATAATTATCAGATGATTCTTGATGCAGAAGTGATTTGGAATAATCTAGATGATGAAGTTCAACTTGCTATCAATTCTAAAACTACTGTGGAAAATGATGGTATCGTTTATGAAACATTATTGAATCAGACAAAAGCCGCAATGGAATTTTTAAATAATTATTTAAAAGATGAAAGAGGTAACACTTATTCTGAGGTTATTGGTTCAAATTTCATGAAGATACTTGATGGTGAAACATCATGGAATCAAATGCTCCCAGGTCAGCAAGAGATGATTAATGCTAATTTAACAGAACATAAAGGTTATGAAGTTTTATTAAAGGATGCAAAAGACTTAGAAGCAACTGCTATGAAATTCGTAAACGCTTATACATCTGATGGTCATGGTGTATGGTATAAAGAGGCTTCAATAGAAAATTATGAACAAATCCTTTCCGGTATTGATAACTGGAATCAGCATGAACAGAATGATAGGGATGCAGTAAATGAACTTTTGAATAAACATGATTGCGCTACTTATGAGATTTTATACAATCAAGCAAAGGCTATCAAGGCTGAATTAGAACAGCCAATTGAGCCAACAGATCCAGTAGAACCAGAAGTACCAGTGAAACCAACAGATCCAGTAGAACCAGAAGTACCAGTCGAACCAGAAGTACCAGTGGAACCAACGGATCCAGTAGAACCTACAGTACCTGAAACACCGGTAGATGATAAAGATAATGTTACGGTTAGACATGAAACAACAATAACACATGGCTCTGTACAAGATAACAAGGGAACTGTTATACAATCAACGACCAAGGAAGTAAAAACAGGGGATAGCACAAATACAAAATCTATAGTTGGATTAGGTATTATCTCTTTACTTGCTATGGGAATTGCTTGTATGAGAAAAAGAAAAATAAATAAATAATCAGAAAGAAAGCTATGAAACTCTTAGCTTTCTTTTTTTCTCGTCATTTTCTAGTTGCACAGTGAAAGTCATGAATATATAATAAAGGCATACAATGTGATGTAAAAGTGACAACTGAATTCAGAAAGCAGTGAACGATATGGAATCAAGAGAATCCTTTAACAAGTTATTAAAAGATGTAACCAATCAAATGACGAACTCTGTGAGTTTTGTGAATAGCTATATGAAAGATAAACATGGCCAAGCATTTGAGAAAGCCACGGCAAAAAATTATATACAGATTTTAACTGGAGAAACTCTATGGCATAACTTTTCTTTTCAATATAAAGATATGATACATGGATTGGCTATTACACAGAACTGTAAGGACTACGATCTATTGTTGAAAGAAGCATATAAAATGAAAGAGAAAGTGGAATGTTTTTTAAAACAATTTGTTTATGATGAAATACAAGAAGTATATTTAGTAACTTCAAGAAACTATGATAAGATCATAGAAGGTGTATATACATGGAATGAATTTTCTTCAGAAGAAAGAACAGCAATTCATACCATGTTGATTTATCGTCAAGGGGAATCTTTTCCTTTACTATATGAGAGGGCCTTACATGTGAAAAAGGAAGTGGATACATTCATTCATCAGTATCTTTTGGACATAAAGGGAGAACAATTTATAAAAGTAGACTGTGATAATTATAAAGCCATTCTTTCTGCAGAACCAATTTGGCTGAAAAAGAATTCTTTGATACAAGAGGCCATTGATAGAAAACTGAAACAGCCTACTTATGAACAATTGCTGAATGGATCCAAAATGCTGTTAGAATCTACAAAACAGTTTATTCAAGCCTATATAATGGATGAAGAACATGAATTATATGAAACTGTGACAAATGCAAATTATCATCAGATTTTACAAGGGAGAACGATATGGAAACGTATGACTGCAAATCAAAGGGATATCATCAATCAATTTTTGCTCATGAAGGAAAGGAAAATATATGAAGATATGTTGGATGATGCTAAAGTATTAGAATATGAAATGTCATCAAGGATATCTGTATAAGATCAATGAAAGAAACTGTAATTATACGGTTTTTTTGTGATTAAAATATGATAAACAAAAGATGAAAAAAAAGTTATGAGATGAATATGAAATAAGAAATGTAATTTAAATACAAGAATAGAAGAAAACGCTTGCATTCACTTTTTATTACAAATATAATGGTATAGACCACTTAAAAAGAAAGAGAAAGCAAGGTGACGATATGGGTAAGAAACGTCCATTCAGTAAATTGACAACAGCCACAAATTCTTTAAATCAGCAGGTAGATTTTGTACGAGCCTATGCCAAAGATTCGCATGGGCATCCCTACCATGAAGTCCATGCGGATAATTTTATGCAAATACTTGCAGGCAAGGAGCAATGGAATCAAATCACTGATGATCAAAAGCTGATCATTAATGGTATTTTATTGGCAGGTGAAGGAAAAAGTTACGATGAGCTACTTTCATCAGCGCTAGTACTAAAAATGAAAACAGATGATTTTATCCAAACTTATTTGATTGATTTTGAATCGTATTCCACCTTTGAAGTAGATGCACAGCATTATGAACAGATTTTATCTGGAAAAAGAGAATGGTCTATTTTGCCAATGGATTTAAAAAAAATTATCAATGCTGTACTTATCTCCTATTGTGGAAAAGGTTTTGAGGAGCTTTCGAAGGATGCAGAGGATTTGAAAAATGCGATTGAGCAATTTCTTCAGACCTATGTTTGTGATAAAAATGGTGTAGTATATGATATGGTGGATTCACAAAACTATCGTAACATTCTTGCTGCACAACAGGATTGGCAAGGCTTATCACCAAAAGTGAAAGATGGTATCAATCAGGTATGGGAACAACTTGATTTTGATCAATTATTGAATATGGCACTGATGCTTGATCGAACAAGCAAATCCTTTGTGAAAGTGTATCTTTCCGAAAAGGATGGAACCTTGTATCAAGAGGTTACCATTCATAATTATGAGCAATTACTATCCGGATGGAACTATTGGAAGAAATTATCTAAGGACCAAAGAATCTTAATAGATGAAATCTTACAAGCGGAAGATGTTAAGATCTATGAAGATCAAATCATGGACGCAAGGGAATTTGAGCGTATGTTTAAAGCATTTGTTCAATGCTATGTTGGAAATGCTACGGGTGAGATATGGACTGAGGTTACTACAGAAAATTATGCTCAGATATTAGCAGGAGAACAAGCTTGGGAAGAGATGAATCCAGAAGAACAAGAAGCTGTCAATAGAATATTGATGCGTCATTGTGGACGTGATTTTGATGTGTTTTTAAATCAAGCGAAAGCGTTTCAGAAAAACGTGATGGATTTTCTACAATCGTATTCCCAAAAACAAACGATGAAACAAAAAGAAATGAATACGCCTCTTGAAGAAACGATACCAACACAAGAGGAGGTAAAATCTATGGAAAAAGCGATGCAGAAACAGATAGAGCAAGCAAAAATTTTACATAAAACTACCATTACTCATGGAGGAATCGGTGCTGATCAGTCAATCTCTTATAAGAATGGAAAAAGTGATGGTAAAGTGATGAAAGGACCGGTTGCAGTATGTGGAATGTTATCCATTGCGGCAATTGCTTTATTAGGGAAAAAGAAGAAAAAATAGAAAAATTAAGCACATATCTTTTCAAGTGAATGATACTGTGATATAACATACACGGTGAGAACATGAGAAAAGAAGAACTTCAATTTCTAAATGACATATTGAATGAATTGATAGAGAATACTTCTCTATCGGATATGAATGCCTATATACAACATGGTGATATATCTACACTTACTCATAGCATTCTTGTGGCATATTACAGTTATGCGATAGATCGTAAATTACATTTGCATAGTGATGCCAAAAGCTTAATTACCGGTGCATTATTGCATGATTATTTTCTATATGACTGGCATGAAAAACAGTCATGGCATAAATGGCATGGGTTTCGTCATGCAAGATTTGCTTATGAAAATGCAAAACGAGATATGAGTTTAAATAAAACAGAAACAGAAATCATCAGAAAGCATATGTGGCCACTTACCATCATCCCGCCAACTTGTAGAGAAGCATGGTTGGTAAATGTGGTGGATACCTTTTCCAGTATGATCGAGGTATTGATTGCATATCGCATTTTTCGGATGTTGAAGAAACCATGGGTATTAAGACCGATGCAATTATTGAATTTTTGAAAGAGCGTCTGCTCTTTTTCTTTTCATTCTGCTATCTTTTGTGTAAAATATAGACAATAACAGAAAAGGTGAAGATATGATTAAAATAGTTGCAGTAGGTAAATTAAAGGAAAAAGCATTGCGAATGCAAATTGAAGAATATGAAAAACGTTTACGTCCTTTTACAAAATTGGAAATCATTGAAGTTGCAGATGAAGTAGCACCACAGACCAACAGTGATGCAGAAAATGAAATGGTTAAGGATAAAGAAGGCGAAAAGTTACTACAAAAAATCAAGGATGGAGAATACGTGATATTGCTTGATCTATGGGGTGAGATGATTGACAGTGTTACCTTTGCGAACAAGTTAGAAGCCATTCAGACTTATCAAAGTTCAACCATCACCTTTGTAATTGCAGGAAGCCTTGGCCCAGGGAAAGCAGTTGTTAAGCGAGCAAATTATCGCTGGAAGCTAAGTGATCTGACTTTTACCCATCAAATGACCAGAGTGCTAGTTTTGGAACAAATTTATCGAGGCTATATGATCAATCATCATAATCCTTATCATAAATAAGGGAGGACATATATGAGATCAGAACTACAACAACGTGTTGCATTGTTTGTGCAAAACAGAGATAGAATAAAGAGTGAATACCATTGGGAAAGTGCCTATATGTATCCATTATGTGCAAACATCTGGACATCAAGAGATAGACTTGCGGATCTTGATAAAATGAAAGAAGCACTGGCACTTCTAAAAGAAAAAACGGGAGTTTTCTCTAATTTCAGAGGTACAGCAAAGATGATGATCGTTACCATGCTTTCTATGTCAGACAGTATGGAATTATCTATGAATCAGTTATTAACGCTATATGAAGAACTAAGATCAACGTTCGGTAGAAGTGAGTTTATGGTCATTATCGCAGATATCATGGCAGAGCTTTTAGAACCTGAACAATATGATGAAATGATTCAACGCACCAGAATACTATATGATGCGATGAAAAAGGAACATCCTTTTCTTACATCTAAGGAAGATGCAACCTTTGCGGCTTTACTTGCGATGAGCAATCGAGAAAACAACGAATTACTTGAGGATATGGAGCAAAGTTATCGTATATTAAAAAATGTGTTTTCTTCTGGTAATGCGATACAAGCGCTAAGCCATATTCTTGCCTTATCAGATGCGGAAGTATCTTTAAAATGTCAACGTGTGGTACAGCTTTATGATCGACTAAAGGCAAATGGACATACATATGGGAAAAATTATGAATTAGCAACTTTAGGTGTATTTGCATTACTTGATGGGGATATTGAAATTCTTGTGAAGGAAATTGGTGAAGTAGATGATGTGTTGAAAAATGTGAAAGGTTTTGGCTTTTTTGGTATAGGCGCAAAGCAAAGACTTATGTATGCCGCAATGCTAGTAAGTATGGATTATACTGCTACTATTGTGACATTCCAAACGGCCGCAATGAATGGGGTTTTATCTATTATCTTAGCTCAACAAGCCGCAATGTGTGCATCTATTGCAGCAGCCAGTGCGGCATCATCTGCATCTAATTCATCATCATAACTCTATGATAAGCGCTGTGATCTTGCGCTTTTTTCTTTTGTCTTGATTTTCTTTCTCAATCGGTCAAACTTTAAAATATCGTGTATAATGATTGATATTCATGACAAAGATTGGAGGAAAATTATGAGCGAAGTAATTGAAAGAATGAATGTATTATCAAAGGAATTTGCGAATTGTCGAACAACCTTTGTAGCAATGGGAGATGAAAATAGACAATTGATCATCATAGCGCTTTTACAACATTACGAAGGTCTTAGAGTGATGGAACTTACAAAGCTTACCAATCTTTCTAGACCCGCTGTTTCTCATCATCTAAAGGTGTTGAGAGAAGTAGGTATCATAGATATGTACAAGGTAGGAACGAAGAATTTTTATCATATCAATGGTATTGCAGATGCATGGATCGAATTGATAAATTTATTACATCATATGGAAATGATAGTATCAACACTGAATACCTCGAGGATAAATTGTATACAGAAGGAAGAATAGAAAGGAGAACACATTCTATGATGAATGGCATAAATGATAAGGATTTATTAGAAGCTATGGTGATGCGACATTCTGTGAGAAGTTATCGAACAGATAAAGTTGATGATCAATGGTTACAACATATACAACAGCATATTGATGTCTGTAATCAAAAAAGTGGTTTGCATATTCAATTATGTAGTAATGAGTCTAATGCCATAAGGGGACTGTTAGCACATTATGGACATTTTCAAAATGCGAATAATTATATTGCTTTGATCGGCAAAAAACATAAGCAATTGGAAGAGTTGTGTGGATATTATGGAGAACTGCTTTGTCTACAGATGACAATGATGGGTCTTTCTACCTGTTGGATTGCTTCTACGTATCGCAAAGGGAAAACAACATGTCATATAGATAAAGACGAAAAACTCGTTTGTATCATCGCTTTTGGTTATGGCACTAACAATGGAATGCCACATAAAACTAAAGCGTTAGAGGAGTTATGTAAGGTGGATGAACCAATGCCATCATGGTTTCAAAAGGGAATGGAATGTGTGCAATTGGCTCCTACCGCTTTGAATCAACAAAAATTTTTATTTATGTTAAGTGGAAATGCAGTGGAAGCAAAAGCTTTCAAGGGACCTTATTCAAAAATAGATCTCGGCATTGCGAAATTGCATTTTGAACTTGGCGCAGGCAATCAAGGGTGGAAATGGAAATCTTAAGCATTTGGTTAGCTGTTTTTTGAAATATGTTTCAGAAATTATTTTAATAAATTTTCATAAAGTGTTGACAAGAGAAAGAAAACGGTGTAAATTAAAAGAAACCAAAGACAGAGAGATAACACAGTTGTGCGCTGATAGAGAGTCATGGATGGTGGAATCATGATAGTAATGCAGGCTGGCAAATGGACTCTGGAGGGCAAAGGGAAAAGCATCATGGCTGAGTATCTAAGACGTTTGCCGACGTTACAGGGCTAGAAATGTGAAGGCATTTTGAATGAGAGGGTGTTTTATAAAAAGAAAAACACCAAATCAGGTGGTACCGCAGATGAAGATATACAGCATCTGTCCTGAAGTCGATTGACTTTTGGACGGGTGCTTTTTTTATATAAGGGAGGTGATCATTGTGTTATACACAGGAGAATGGCGATGGCTTCGGCCAAATAACAATCAATATCAACAACACAATGAAATAGAAAAAAGGAGAAATAGAAAATGAAAAAATTAATGAAAACGGCGATGGCATGCATGATGTGTGCAAGTGTAATGGCAGGATGTGGAAGCGATTCTAAAGAAAGTAAAGAAAAAGAGATGCCTTTGGTCTCAGTAGCACAGATCGTTGAGCATACCAGCTTAAATGAAATCAGAGATTCTTTTAAAGAAGAAATGGAAACACTGGGATATAAAGAAGGAGAAAATATCCGTTATGATTTTAAAGATGCGGGAAATGATGCTACTACAGCAAACTCTATCATGTCCGTTTTTGCCGGAAATAAATCCGATGTGATCGTTGCTATTGCAACACCGACAGCTACGGTTGCGGCAAACTACAGTAAAGATATTCCAATTGTATTCTCAGCAGTGTCAGATCCCATTGGTGCTAATCTATTAACGGATATGAACAAACCGGATAAAAACATTACCGGTACAAGTGATGAGGTTCAAGTAGATAAGATCATTGAATTGGCTCAAAAAATTGATCCTGAAATGAAAAAACTTGGCTTCCTTTATAATCCAGGAGAAGCTAATTCAGTAACAAACCTGGAAAAAGCCAAAAAATATTGTAAAGAACATGGACTAGAGTTAATTGAAAAAAGTGGTACCAATGTATCAGAATTACAAACTGCGATTTCTGTTTTATGTGATGAAGCTGATGCAATCTTTGCGCCAAATGATAATACTGTAGCAAGCAGTATGGCACCGCTTGTGGAAACAGCGAATAAGAAAAAGATTCCAGTATATACAGGGGCGGATTCTATGGTAAAAGACGGTGGATTTGCGACTGTTGGTATTAGTTATACGGATTTGGGACATGAAACAGCAAAGATGGTGGATCAAATTCTAAAGGGTGAAAAAGTAGAAAACATTCCAGTTAAGGTATTTAATACGGATTTAAGTACGTATGTAAATAAAAAAACAATGGAAGCTTTGGGAATCGAATTACCTGATGAAGTAAAAAATGATAAAAAATTTATTTTGATTGAAGAATAGAAGATAGAAAGGATTGAGCAGTTATGAGTATAGATATCATCATGGATGCTGTGATTCTGGGAATGATTTTTGCCATTATGTCCTTTGGTGTATTCATTTCTTTCAGAGTCTTAAACATACCGGATCTGACAATTGATGGAAGTTTTACAACTGGTTGTGCAGCCAGTGTGGTGTTTTGTGTCGCAGGTCATCCATGGATCGGTTTGATGATGGCTTTTGTGTGTGGAGGTCTTGCCGGAGTTGTAACAGGATTCCTTCAAACCAAAGGTAAGATTCAACCCTTATTGGCAGGTATCTTAACCATGACTGCTCTTTATTCTATCAACTTAAAGATCATGTCTGGAAAACCGATCATCTCAACTTTTGGGTTAACGACCATATATACAGCTTTTGAAGGTTTTGGACCTTATTATAAAGGAATATTGATTTTGTTGATCTTGGTTATTCTAGTGGTCTTATTATATGCATTTTTGAAAACTCAGCTTGGTATGAGTCTTCGTGCAACCGGTGATAATGAAGCTATGGTACGTGCATCTTCTATCAATTCTGATAGTATGAAGGTCATGGGAATTGCTTTGGCAAATGCTATCGTGGCGCTTGGTGGAGGCATTTTTGCACAATATCAGAATTTCTCAGATGTTACCTCAGGAATCGGTATGATGGTGGTAGGATTAGCCAGTATCATTGTTGGAGAAGCGTTCTTTCGAAAGAAAACGTTGTTGTTTCACTTTCTTGCTGTGATCATTGGTGCAATTGTCTATCGTTTTATTCTGACCATTGCCTTAAAGCTTGGTATCGCCAGTACCGATATGAAATTGGTAAGTGCAATTCTTGTTGCATTGGCTATTTCTTTGCCTCAATTGATGAAAAGGAGGAAGTATCATGCTTGATCTAACACATTTAAGTTTGACGTTTTATCCCGGTACCATCAATGAAAAAGTAGCTTTGGATGATGTATCATTTCATATAGAAAAAGGGGATTTTATTAGCGTATTAGGCACCAATGGTGCAGGTAAAAGTACACTGCTAAATGCAATCAGTGGTTCACTGGATTGTGATAGTGGAAAGATCGTTTTGGATGGAGAGGATATCACAAGATATCCTGAATATAAAAGAGCTAAGAAAATCGGTAGATTATTTCAAGATCCTTTAAAAGGGACTGCACCGAATATGACAATAGAAGAAAATTTAGGTTTGGCATATAGTCGTGGGAAACGAACAACGTTAAGTAGAGCTATCAAGAAAGGGGATCGTGCGTTTTTTATCGAAAAGCTGAAAGAGCTTGGCTTGGGTCTGGAAGATCGCATTACGACCAATGTCGGTTTATTGTCAGGCGGACAGCGTCAAGCGCTTACGCTTTTAATGGCAACGATCGTAACACCAAAACTGCTATTATTAGATGAACATACGGCAGCCCTTGACCCTAAAACAGCAAAACAAGTCATGGATATCACAGATAAAATCGTCAAAGAACATCAAATCACGACATTGATGATTACACACAATATGCGTCAGGCCTTGGAGTATGGAAACAAGACGATCATTCTGAATGAAGGGAAGATTGTAAAAGTTTTAGAGGGTGAAGAGCGTAAGAATACAACCATAGAAAATCTGTTGGAAATGTATGATTTTGTATGATTTTGTACTTTTACAGTATTTACCAAAAGGAAAAGACAAGGAATATCTCAGATTTTATGATAATATACTGAACATGCGGGAAATATTTTCAACTAATTTTTCATAAAAAAAGATGAAATTTTAGCTTGACTTTTCTGCGTGTTTTTGCTTAAATGACACAAAATAGCCTAAAATTTGAAAACGCATACAAAAAGTTGAATAATATATAAAAAAGGCTGGAAATTTGTGTCAAAAGTTATTATACTAGTAATATAGATAAAAATTCCTAAGGGGGGATTTACTGTGAGACAAAACAACATGTTGGCCATGATTTTGGCCGGAGGTCGAGGGACTCGTCTATATGCCTTGACCAAAAAAATTGCAAAACCTGCAGTGTACTATGGAGGGAAATATCGAATTATCGATTTTCCACTAAGCAATTGTGCTAACTCCAATATCAACGTTGTCGGTGTTCTAACGCAATATGAATCTGTATTGCTGAACTCTTATGCAGCAGCTGGACAGCGTTGGGGTTTAGATGCAAAAGACAGTGGAGTATACGTATTGCCTCCTCGTGAAAAAGATGGAGCCGCATTCGATGTTTACCGTGGTACCGCAGATGCAATTTCACAAAATATCGATTTCATTGACAGTCACAATCCAGAATATGTATTGATTCTGTCAGGAGATCATATCTACAAAATGGATTATGCTAAGATGCTTTCTCATCACAAAGCTTGTGATGCAGACGCAACGATTGCCGTTCTACCTGTGCCGATGAAAGAGGCAAGCCGTTTCGGAATTATGAATACGGATGAAACCGGACGCATTGTTGAGTTTGAAGAGAAACCAGAGCATCCTAAGAGTAATCTAGCTTCTATGGGTATCTACATCTTTAACTGGAAACAGCTAAGAAAAATGCTTGTTGCAGATATGGATGACCCTGAAAGTAACCATGACTTTGGTAAAGATATCATCCCAGCTATGTTGGATGGTGGTAAACGTTTGTTTGCTTACAAATTCAAAGGTTATTGGAAGGATGTAGGAACCGTGGATTCCTTATGGGAAGCAAATATGGATTTGTTAGGAAAGAACAATGAACTTGATTTGAACGATCCTAACTGGAAAATCTATACAGAAGATGTTGCAACGATTCCTCACTATATTGGTCCGGATGCAAAGGTTGATAATGCTTATATCAATCAGGGCTGTATGATCAATGGTGAAGTCAACAATTCAGTGCTGTTTACCAATGTTGAAGTAGCAAAAGGCGCAGTCATTAATGACTCTGTTTTGATGCCTGATGTAGAGATTGGTGAAGGTGCAGTGATCAACCGTGCCATCATTGCTGAAGGTGTAAAGGTAGATGCCGGAGCTGTTGTAGGAGATCCTAACAGTGAACACATTGAATTGATCAGCAAGAGAGTGAGGGGTGAATAGTTATGTGCAACGCATTTGGAATTGTAAACTATGAAGGACCTGACGTATTTGTCAAAGGTATGCAGGATTATCGCCCATTATCAGCGTTTAGCTTTTTGGGAAGATATCGTTTGGTGGATTTTCCATTAAGCAATATGAGCAACAGTGGTGTCAATCATATCAAGGTGTTTGTAAAATCAAATCCTAGAAGTCTGATTGAGCATTTAGGTACAGGACGTCATTATAACATCAACTCAAAGCGTGGAAAGCTTCATATCCTTCCTGCATTGAGTGGTAATGAACTATATGGCAATGATATCAATTCTTTTATGAACAATATGATGGCTATAGAAGATGTCAATTATCCATATGTTATTATTGCGCCACCACACATGATTTATCGTCAGGATTTCAGTGATTTGCTGGATAACCATGTTGAAAGCGGTGCGGATATCACGATTCTTTATCAGAATATTGATAACGCAAAGGAATCCTTCATCAATTGTGATGTATTAAATTTAAATCGACAAAAAGGTGTTCTTTCTATTGAAAAGAACCGAGGTAATTATAAATCAAGAACAGTTTCTTTGGAAACTTATGTGTTAAGTAAAGACTTGTTTATGGACCTTGTAAAGAAGGCAGCAAATGTCAGCTCCTTATATTGGTTCAGAGATATCGTAAACGATGAATGTAGTGAATTAGATATTCGTGGTGTTGCACATCGTGGCTTTGTAGCATGTATCAACGATTTCCGTAGCTATTTCAACGCAAACATGGATCTATTGGACTATGATAAGGCAATGGAGCTGTTTCGACCAGACTGGCCAATTTATACACGTACCAATGATTCCTGTCCTACCCAGTATTACAGTGATGTAGAGGTAAAACAGAGCATGGTATCCAACGGCTGTTTGATTGAAGGTGATGTAAGTAACTCCGTTATCGGACGTGGCTGTGTCATCAAAAAAGGTGCTGTTGTTAAGAACAGTGTCATTCTACCTGGTGCTATCGTCGGTGAGGATGTCCGTGTAGAAAATGTTGTAATTGATAAACAGGCTCGCATTATGCGCAAGAAAGAAATTCTTGCACAGATTGACAAGCCAATGTACGTGAAAAGGAATGATAAAATATAATGGCAAGAATATTAATGGTAGCATCCGAAGGCCTTCCTTTTATCAAGAGTGGAGGTCTGGCAGATGTAATTGGTTCTTTACCACAGGCTTTGTCCAACAAAGGTCATGAGGTGCGTGTCGTTCTTCCATTATACCGTAAGATCGCTGAGAAATATCACAACGACTTTCAGTTAGAAGCACAATATAGCGTATCCATTGCTTATCATGAGGTTCCAGTAAATATCTGGAGTACGATGGTAAAGGATGTTAAATTCTATTTTGTAGAACACAAGGGCTATTTTGAAAGAGATAACCTATATGGCTATATGGATGATGGTGAACGTTTTGCCTATTTCCAGAAAGCTGTTATTGAAATGTTGAATCAACTGAACTACTTCCCGGAAATCATGCATAGTCATGACTGGCACACAGGAATGATTCCTGCTATGTGTAAGGAAGGTCATAGTTTTGATGAACGTTATCGTAACATTCGCCATGTATATACGATTCATAATCTTGCTTATCAAGGTAACTTCGGTGCAGAAATGCTAGATAGTTGTCTAGGCTTAGATTATCGTATTTATGACAATGGTAATGTTCGTTATGATGGTGGTATCAGCTTTATGAAATCCGGTATTTTATATGCAGATAAAGTAACTACTGTATCACCAACGTATTCTCAGGAAATCTTAACTCCACAATACGGAGAACATTTGGAAATGGTTTTGAATATCCGTAAATATGATTTATGGGGTATTACAAACGGAATTGATATCGAATCATGGAATCCAAAAACAGATCCACAGATTCCTTATCACTTCAACAAAGTAAATGTAAAAAAAGCGAAAGCATTGAATAAAGAAGCATTACAAAAAGAGTTAGGTCTTACAGTAGATCCAGATGTCATGTTAGTCGGCGTTGTTTCTCGATTAACATGGCAGAAGGGATTCTATTTGATGATGGAAAAGCTTTCTGAAATTTGTGCTATGCCTATTCAGCTTGCGGTTTTAGGAAATGGAGAAGCAAGCATAGAAGAAAAAATGGGACAATTGGAAAATGGTAATCGTGGAAAGATTGCATTCTATAATGGATATAATGATGCTTTGGCACATCGTATCTATGCTGCATGTGATTTATTCTTAATGCCATCCTTGTTTGAACCATGTGGTATTTCACAGTTGATCAGTATGCGTTACGGCACTTTACCTCTTGTTCGTGAAACCGGAGGATTAAAGGATACTGTAACACCTTACAATGAATTTGATAAAACTGGAAATGGATTCAGCTTTACCAACTACAATTCAGATGAATTGATTCAGGTAATGTACAATGCCGCAAACGTTTATTATGATCGTCCAGAGGATTGGAAGACATTGGTGCGCAATGCAATGGATACCGATGTTAGCTGGGATCATAGTGCTGACACATATTGTCAGTTATACGCACAATTACATCCATAACAACAAAAAGACAGGGAAACCTGTCTTTTCTCATAAAAAAGGAGTTCTCAAGGGTATGTGGATATACAATTGCATTATTAAAGGATTCAATAAATTGTTGGATAACATTAAAAAATCCAAAATGAGAAGAATTTTAAAAACTTCGTATTGATGAATCAATCTAGTCTTGTCAAAATAGTATATTAGGAAGAATTAGATGTATCATCTTATGAATTACTAATAATTAGCAATCGAATGAGAATATGGTTTTAAAGATAATATCATATGATTACTCTGTACTTATTATAGGTGCAGTATTAGCTTGGTTTGTGCTTGATATTAATGGGAATCATTTGGCTTTATGTTTCTTTATGGATATTCATACCAGTACGAAGATTTTTAAAAACCGATGTTTTAAAATTAATAAGGTGACACATCTTAATTAGCACTTTTTCTTTTTCACATAACGATAAATCTCATTGGATGTGATAGATATTGTACCGGCTGTGATACTACCTAATGCATATAAGGGATAACCACATAAGACTTGAATGCCGCCTGTTAAAATCAATCCACAGGCAAAAATGCGATTGACTTGTAGACCTTTCTTCATTGCATTACCATTAGGATCTGTCAAGCGTTGATTTATCTCCATCAGTTTTTCAGTACGCTTGATTTGTTTCTTTTGTAGTTCGATTGCCTTTTCAAATGCTTTTTTTGAGTTCATAGTAAATTCCTTTCTTACAGACTTTTAGTCTGTATTGCTGTATAAAATAATCTGCATATGCAGATATTTTATCCTTCTTTTTTCGCAAGATTTTCATAACTGGAAATCAGAATATCCATCAAACGATCATCAAGTATATCTAATCCCATCTTCTCCAATAGTTTTTTTAGATAGGAAAGCCTACGTTTTACTTGATCCTTTGGAAGATCATAAAGAGCAGGATTGACCCAGTAATTGCTTAATAACAGAAATACCTCAGCTGCTAAATCAGGATCATCGCTTTGAATAGAACCATCTTTGATTCCTTCTTGTATCAAGTTTGCTAAGATAGGGGCATCTACTCGAATACAGTTTTGAATACCACTCACAACGAAATGAGCATTACCAAGCTGCGATTTCATTGTTTGATCATAACGATGCATTTGAGTATCTGTAGCCAAATAGTATAAAACTTTTTTTAGCTTTTCTTTGGCGTTTTCTGCTTCTATCGATTGAATCATTTCATGAAGGTATCGATAGGTTAGCTCTCCGTGTCGCTTAATAACAGCGATTAAAATTTCTTCCTTAGAAGCAAAATGGTGGTAAAGGCCGCCTTTTGATAAATGTAATGCATCCAAAATATCCTGAATACTTGTTTGTTCATAGCCCTTTTCCAGAAATAAAGAAGAAGCAGTTGTGATAATATTGTCTAATGTTTTCTCTGGATGTTGATATCTAGCCATTTGCTCTCTCCTCTTTTGATAAAGACCTTTGGTCTGTATATACTTTAACACTTGTGTCAAATCTTGTCAACAGCTTGAGTAAACAGTGAAAACATGACATAATGTAGACATTATGAAATGAGGGATGATATGGAATTGATACATTGTTGTCTGAAAAGTGAATATGAACAACAGATACAAACTGGATATTATGGGAAAGATCTGGTTAAAAAAGAGGGTTTTATACATTTTTCCACATGGAATAGCTTTCGTTATATTGCTTCATCCTTTTTCCAAGATGAAAGAGAATATATATTTCTAGTGGTAGATAGTGATAAATGTAAGCATGTATTACGTTTTGAACCTGATGAAAGAGGTCATCTTTATCCCCATATTTATGCACCTTTACGTTGTGAGGATATCAAAGAATGTGTACCTTTTCTACATGATAAAAAAACGTGGCAACAACCCAAAAACAGAATTCATATCATGATGAACACAAGCATGATCGATGAAGCATGGTGCCGTCCTGTATTGAAAAAATACCTGCATAAAGATGATGTTGTTTGTGTTTTGGCCTTTAGTTTTTTTGATGATACCAAAAATATAGATGATTGGAATCGACAATATAAGCCGGGTCAAGGGATCTGGTACAAAAGCAATACCGATGTCTTTTTTCCATATGGATTAAAAAGGGAACAAATCGTTTGGGTCAATTACTTTCAAGATGACAAAATCGATATGGAGAATAAGATCATGAATAGCTCTGTGGTATTATTGACAGGTGGTGCACCTGATCTCATGATGAAACGAATCAAAGAATATAAGTTGACTGCCTTATTAAAACATTATCAAGGAGTCATGATGGGATACAGTGCAGGAGCTATGGTTCAATTAGATCAATATCATATTACACCGGATGATGATTATCCATCATTTGTTTATGAACAAGGGTTAGGCTGTGTGCGTGGTTTTGCGATAGAACCGCATTATCACAAAACAAGAGTACAGCTAGAAAGCATAGAACGTGTCAAAACAGAAAAAAAGAAAGATGTGTATGCCTTGTATGAAAATGGTGGTATGATCATTGATGGTGAGCGTATTGAGCTGTTTGGTAATGTAGATGTATTTGAGAAATGATGACATTCTTTACAAAGTTATGAAAATTATGTACAAACATGGAATCTGGCTTGACTTGGTGTGAACCTCATGGTGTACAATAAACGCATGTAGAAAGAGGGGATTTCATGTTTGGTTTTCAAGTTGATTTGACGAAAGATAAGATTTTTAAGGCATTGCTGGTATTTGCAATACCTATTTTTATTGCGAATGTATTTCAACAATTGTATAACACGATGGATACGATGATCGTAGGGAATTTTCTGGGAGATGTATCTTTGGCAGCCATTGGTGCAGCATCTGCTATTTATGAGCTGTTGATCGGCTTTGCATTAGGTGTCGGTAATGGGCTTAGCATCGTAACGGCACGCTGTTATGGAGCACAAGATGAGGATGCGTTGAAACGATCTGTTGCCGGATCAATTGTCATTGGGATAGGATTGACCATTGCGATCATGTTGCTATCTGTTTTCTGTTTATATCCACTTTTAGAATTATTAAATACACCTGCAGATATCATTGAAGAGTCCTATTCTTATATTATGATGATTACATCTTTTGTTGGTGTTATGTTTGCATATAATCTTTGTGCGGGGTTATTAAGAGCAATCGGGAATAGTGTGATGCCATTGGTGTTTTTAATTGTGTCCAGTGCCATCAATATCGTATTGGATATCGTGTTTATAACGCAGTTTTCCATGGGTATCCAAGGAGCTGCGGTAGCCACGGTCATTGCACAGGCGATCAGTGCTTTGTTCTGTTTAATATATATTTATAAGAAAAGTCCATTATTGATTCCTACAAGAAAACATTTTGCGGTTGGTAAGGATATGTATAAAGAATTGATCGGACAAGGATTTTCTATGGGGCTTATGATGGCAATTGTATCGGCAGGAACTGTTATCCTACAAACGGCCATTAATAAGTTCGGCTATTTGATCATTGCAGGTCATACAACAGCAAGAAAGATCAATTCCTTCTGTATGATGCCTGCCTCAACGTTCTCTATGGCACTTTCTACCTTTGTATCGCAAAACAAAGGAGCCAACCAACAAGAGCGTATCCGTCAAGGTGTGAAAACCGCCAATTTGATCAGCATAGCTTGGGGCGTGATCGCAGTATTGTTGATGTTAATAGCCGCACGTCCTTTGAGTGCGTTGATATCAGGTTCTAATGAAGCTGTCGTATTAGATAACAGTGCGCTTTATCTTATCATAAATGCACCATTTTATGCAGTATTGGGGATTTTATTGAATCTAAGAAATTCTTTACAAGGTCTTGGTCGAAAAGTAATACCTTTGGTATCCAGTGTCATTGAATTCTGTGGTAAGATCGTATTCGTCATCCTGTTTATTCCGTTGTTAGATTATTTCGGAGTCATTATTTGTGAACCGGTGATTTGGTGCTTGATGTGTGTACAGTTATGGTTTGCTTTTTATCGTGATCCTTATATGCGCTCGATACCGGAATCAAAATCTACAGTATCAGTTCAAGAACAAATTTTATGTGAAGATAAGTCTGTGTGAAACGGGCTTATTTTTCTCATATAGAAAGGAATTCGGTTTTTTTTATTTTAATTTATGAAAAAGTTTTCAAAGTTGCTTGACTTCATCTTGGATAATCTTTATAATGATATCAATTTAGAGAAAGTTTACAAAATAGGAAAGAAAAGGAGACGATGACATGGCTTATTACTTTAACGAACCTTCCCGTACATTCAGCGAATACTTATTGGTACCAGGATACTCTAGTGCACAATGTACTCCAGCAAATGTATCTTTAAAAACACCTCTTGTGAAATACAAGAAAGGTGAAGAACCAGCAATTTCATTAAATATCCCTATGGTATCAGCAATTATGCAATCTGTATCAGGAGAAAAAATGGCTTGCGCTTTGGCTAGAGAAGGAGGTATTTCCTTTATCTATGGTTCTCAGAGTATAGAAGATGAAGCAGCAATGGTTGCTCGTGTAAAAGCAACAAAGGCAGGCTTTGTATATAGTGATTCTAATATCCGTCCGGATGCTACTTTGGCAGATGTTTTGGCATTAAAGGAAGAAACAGGACATGCGACAATGGCAGTTACCGATGATGGTACTGCAAAAGGTAAACTTGTGGGTATTGTCACAAGTCGTGATTATCGAGTTTCTCGTATGGAACCTACGACTAAGGTATGCGAATTTATGACACCATTTGAGAAATTGATCGTAGGTAAAGAAGGCTGTTCTTTATCAGAAGCAAACAATTTGATTTGGGATCATAAGTTGAATCAATTACCTATCATTGATGATGAAGGTCATTTGAAAGCATTTGTATTCCGTAAAGATTATGATTCTCATAAAGAACATCCTAATGAATTATTGGATGATCAGAAACGTTATATCGTAGGAGCCGGTATCAATACCAGAGATTATGAAACACGTATTCCTGCACTTGTAGAAGCCGGAGCTGACGTATTATGTATTGACTCTAGTGAAGGTTTCAGTGAGTGGCAAGCATTGACTTTGAAATGGGTTCGTGAAAAATATGGGGATAGCGTAAAAATCGGTGCCGGTAATGTCGTGGATGCAGAAGGTTTCCGTTTCTTAGCAGAAGCTGGTGCGGACTTCATCAAAATCGGTATCGGTGGAGGTAGTATCTGTATTACCCGTGAACAAAAAGGTATTGGTCGTGGTCAGGCAACAGCAACCATTGAAGTTGCGAAAGCTCGTGATGAATACTTTAAAGAAACAGGTATCTATGTTCCTATCTGTAGTGATGGAGGTATCGTTCATGATTACCATATCACATTGGCACTTGCTATGGGCGCAGACTTCGTTATGTTAGGTCGTTACTTCTCAAGATTTGAAGAATCACCAACAAAGAAAGTAACCATTAACGGTTCTTATATGAAAGAGTATTGGGGCGAAGGTAGTGCTCGTGCACGTAACTGGCAACGTTATGATATGGGAGGAAGCAAAAAACTTTCTTTCGTTGAAGGTGTTGACTCTTATGTACCATATGCCGGTGCATTAAAGGATAATGTTGATTTGACATTAAGCAAGGTAAAACATACGATGTGTAACTGTGGTGCTTTAACGATCCCGGAATTACAACAAAATGCGAAAATTACATTGGTATCTTCTACAAGTATCGTAGAAGGTGGCGCACATGATGTAGTCGTAAAAGATAATACCTTAGACGCAAAAGTAAAATAATCAAAAAAACAGGAAGATGAATAAGTTTTCCTGTTTTTCTTATATTTGAATCATTTTTGAATTTATACTTATTATTTATGTTCTTAACTTCATGAACAACGTGAATCGTAGGTTTTTCACCGTGAACGGTAAGGACGTCACATAGAATAAAAAAAAGCGACATGATATAATGAAGCTAGAGTTTTAAAGAGGGGAGAGGTATCATGCGAATCGCAATTTGTGATAATGATGCAAATGAGCTTGAGCGGTTTATCCAAATATTAAATCAATGGAATCCTACTTATCAAGCAGAGTGTTATCTAGACGGTGATTCTTTGCTATTGGAAGCTGGCAATGGTCCTGTTTTCAATATGGTATTTCTTGATATTTATATGCCGAAAAAAGATGGTATGGAAGTCGCTAAAGAATTAAAAAAGATATCTCCTGAAACCGAAATCGTATTTGTGACAACAAGTAGAGAATTTGCAATTGAAGCTTTTTCTCTTCATGCTATGCATTATTTGGTAAAACCAATTACGATAGAAGGTATTCAGGAAGCCTTTTCCAGGCTCCCTGAAGAAAATGAAGTATTAAAAACTATCACTATTAAAATCGGTCGTGAACAACAACTTTTATATCTACATGAAATCATGGTCATTGAAAGCGCAGATCATAAAACGATCATCACTTTGAAGAATGGAACAGAGCTTATTACCTATACCAACCTCAAAGAATTACAAGATCAACTGGATGAGAATTTTCTACAGCTAAGACGTGGATTGGTTGTCCATATGGAATATATCGATACCATGCAAAACGATCGTTGTCTTCTTCGTAATAAGGAAATAGTGTTACTTAGTCGAAAAGAACGTGCATCTATTCGTTCTACTTATGATGATTATGTTTTTCAATGTTTAAGTAAAAAAAGTGCTTTTGAAAGGGGGAGACGATCATGAGCTTTTATCTCAGACAAAGTATTGGATTCTTTCTTCAAATCTTTCCATGTGTCTTACTTTGCTTTGTGCCATTTCACAGAAAATGTTTTCGTTGGTCTTATCAAACCATGCGGATTGCTTTTATCGTATTCGCAATCATAAGTTCTATTGTATTTCCTTTTTGTGTGAAAGATTCTTTGTTTGGTTTATTGGAAAATATGTCAGGAAGAGGAAATATTTATATGCTTTTGGTTGTTTCTTTCATGTGTACGCTTTACTTTTATCTTGTGAAAGAAGCTTCTGTGAAGAAAATCTTGGTCATTAATTTAACATTATTTTATGCTACCACGCAATATATGGTTGTTAATCTATTTTATCCGTTATTTCCAATTGAATTTGTACAAGCAGAAGTATATGCAACACCTATTTTTTGGCTATTTGTGATAACAACATTATTGTTTTTTCCAATTGGTTATTATTTTATGAATCATATCGTTAGAGAATATTTGCAAGAAATGAACCCTAATAAAATGACCAAAGAGTTTCGCAACGTTCAGATCATAACTGTATTATATCTTTGTATGATGCTTTTTTATGCGACAATGTCCAAGTTCTATGTGGAAAACTATTGGTGGCTATTAGGACCTCCCTTTTTGTTTGTCGCAGCAGTCTTGACTGTCTTTTATTGGAATTTACTTCATGAATCCTTATTTCGACAACGTGAGGATATGAATCAACGACAACTTCAGATTCAACAGTTACAATATAAAAAAATCATTGGAGATATCGATACTACACGGCGTTTACATCATGATATGCGTCATCAATTACGAAGATTATATGAATTATTGAAACAAGGTCAATACAAAGAAATGGAACATTATCTTGAAACATTGGAACAAATCGTTCATCAACAGGAAAGCGAACGCTTTTGTAAGGATTCAACCTTAAATAGTTTATTACAGTATTATATCGGATGGGCAAGAGAAGAAGATATTGATTGTAGTGTAGATGCTTATTGCGATGAATTAGTTATGGATTCAGTAGATTTGACTAGTTTAATAGGAAATGTTTTGGAAAATGCCATCCATGCATGTCAAAAAATAGAGAAAAACAGATGGATCCATATTCAAATCGGAATGATCAACGCATCACTTGCTATACAAGTGGATAATAGCTGTGATAGCATTCATTTTTCAAGGAAAAAATATCAACCTGAACAATTTTTGTCGTTTGATGCATTTCAAAGCAGTGATCATGTCGGAAATGGGTTGAAAAGCATGGATATCACCGCTAAAAAGTATGGTGGAAGTGCATTGTTTTGTTATGACGAGGTAAAGCGAACTTTTACAACACGAATCAGATTGAATCTGAATAGAGAGTTAGGAGAATAAGGTTATGAGTGAGAAGAAACAACAGGGCATTATATTATCCAAAGGAAAGCTAATCGCATGTATTTTGGTGGCTTTCTTATTGGTAGGTAGTGGTGTTACCTTGGGTATGAATTGGCAAACATGGTTTGGTGAAGAAACCGTTCAACCGGATTTAGATGAAGGCGCAGTGGATTGGCAAGGTACACAAACCAATAAAAAACCTGAAACAGAAGATGGGCAAAAAGGTATTGCTTTACCGGGATATAAATCTATCTCTTTGAAAGCAAATCAAAAGGAACAAAGTGTCAACTTATACAATCCTGAGGTTAATGATTGTTACTTTGTGATGAGCCTGATATTGCCAGATGGTACACAGATTTGGCAATCCAAAATGGTAGCTCCGGGGAAAGGGTTATATCAAATTACTTTGAATCAGGAGATTGCGGCCGGAACATATGAAAACAGTATTTTAAAATATGATTGTTATAAACAAAATGATGAACTTACCAAATTGAATGGTGGAGAAGTCAGAATAAGTCTAGAGGTGAAATAATTTATGAAAGGGAAAAAATGGATACATAGAGGGTTCTCTTGTCTATTATCACTGGCAATGATTACTATGACATTGACCTTGACACAAAAGGAAGGCATAGAAATAAAAGCAGCATCGAATACCAAAGTCTACAATTCAGGAAGTTATACCTTAAAGGATGTTACGATTACCGGAAATAGTGGAGAGTCTGCAGTGAAAATCAATGGAAATGTAACATTAACTATTGAAGGAACTGTTACCTTAAGAGGTGGAAATGCAGGCTATGGTATTGGCGCAGGTGCCGGTATCGAGGTTCCTGAAGGGTCTACATTAACCTTGAAAGGAACAGGTAATTTAATCGTTTATGGTGGTAATGCATCAAACGGGCAAGATGGGTTAAGACCAGATGCAAAAAAATACATAGATAAAGAGAAGAAAATCGTTTATTACCCCGAATTTCAAAAGTATGGCCAAGGCGGTGGTGGAGCCGGTGCTGGTATTGGATCTAAAGGTTCTGATAATGCGAACACAGTTTTATCAACAGGAACCATTCAGATTGCGGATAAAAATTTAATGATCAATGCAACAGGAGGCCATGGTGGGACTTTAGGAGGAAAAGGTGGAGATGGTGGAGAACATTTCTGTATAGATGAAAAACAAACAGATGTGGGAACATTTTTATCGAGAAACCAAACCGTAATCATGCAAGGCGGTTATGGTGGCGGCGGTGGCGGCGGTGCCGGATATCCTGCTGCTGGTATTGGATCAGGAGGCGCTGCCGGAAGTAATGGTGGAAGCGGAGGAAGCGGAGGCGTTGACTATTGTCAAACCTCATTGGTATATGCGTTTATTGCGTATGTAGGAACAACAGGGTGGTGGACTGCTGGTGGCGGCGGTGGAGGCGCTGGAGGCAAAGGCTTTGTGAATGGCGGCGGTGGCGGTGGCGGTGCCACTGCAGTAGGTAGTTATAATCCGGAATTTGGAGGGTTTCTACATCCGCAACCAACTTATGGAGGTAAAGGCGGTGCATCAAACGATTTTGGAAAAGTAGCAGAACCTGCTTCTAAAACATATGACGGGCATACAGGAACGTCAGGTCAAGGTGGATCACCAAGAGGTACCGGAGGACCTGGTGGTACTGGAGAAGATGAATGGGAAAAAACTCGTTCTGGAGATAATTCTGGACAAGACGGTAAGAAAAATAATACAGGTTCCATTATTTTAAGTGCAGGTTCGCTCACTTCTACATCAGGAGGCGGAAATGCTCAGGATATTGGTATTGGCGATGGAAACGGAGAAGCTTCTAGTAGCTTTACGATTTTGGGAGGTTCTTTAGATCCTAATAGTAAAAAATTCACCATAAAAGGAAATAATGTGTATCCTATCACTGTAAGACCATCCATGTATGTCCAAGGTTCCAATGTTAAAACTAATGTAAAAGTAAATGGTAATGATGGAGGGATCACACGTTTCTTTCCATCCACAACAGATGGAAGTTTAACTTTATGGTTACCTAACGGAACCTATGAGGTTCAAGTAGCAAATGCAAATGGTATCTATGATAATGTTTATCATTTTACAGTTAATGGAAGTGCTTTAACACCACAGCCAGATGAGCGAGATACAGTGATTGATCTTAGTAATGGAAGTATTACTTTTAGTGATTCCAGTTATACGCAAGGTGGTAATATTGGAGCATATTCTAAAGGAGCAATCGTACATAACAGTGGTGGAACGAACAATACGATAACATATACAGGCAGTAGTCAACATACATTGACTTTGGAAAACACCAATATCAGTCAGTTAAATCTTGGCAATGCGCAAGTAAAAGTAGTTGCGATGGGAACTGAATCAACGATTTCAAAAGTAGACATTACCGGATATACTTCAAATATAACATTTGAAGGTGATGAGGAAAGCATACTTAACATAGATACAATCCAAAGTAATGGTGAAAAAGTATCTTTAGATAACTATCCTTATGAATTTATTTCTGAGCTTGTGGTATCTGCAGCCAAAGATGAAGCTACCGCAAAAAAACAATTAACCAATCTAGGTTACACTGTATATGATTTGAATATAAATCAAGGAGGATCACGGTATGTTTATATGGGATACAAGAAAACAAAAGATCCCAAAGAAGCAATTAGGGATATAAAAATATATAATTACAATAAAAAAAGTCCATACGATGGTTCGCCTCTATCTCCTAATACGACAATAACATTTGATGGAAAAGAATATAAAAATATGACTGGAGCTATTGAATTTTGGAATTTAGGATATCCATTATCTGAACCTCCGGTTGCCGATATCAATTATAAAAATGGTAGAGATCATTTATTTATTTATACCAGTAAAGATCCTAGCTTAGGAGATCCTATTTATGGATTGGCTCATATGACTTATCCTTATAATAATCCAGAGGAAGGACCTTATCCTGTTTACTATGATAATTTTTCAGCAAATGCAAATTCTCATTGGGTTTTAGGTAAAAAAGACAATGAACAAACTTGGGAAAGTAAGGCATATAGTACCAACCATGGAAATAAAAATGAAATATATATCCTTATCGGTTATATTACAGCGAACGTAAATACAACTGAAGTTGCACCATATTATAAAATCAGTGATGGTAATGCGAATATTACAAATAACAATGTTTATAAGCTTCCTTCTGATGCGGAAAAAGCAAAGAAACATGCCGGAAGTATTACAATGAACAGCAAGGGTAAAGTTGTCATTGGGAAAATAAGTGCACCTGGTCAAGTTGAGAAAATAACGAATGGAAGAACGATGAATCCTGATACATTTTATGGAACACCATCTATCATAGTAAATCAAGGCTATATGGTTTTACAAAATTATTTAGATGGTACGAAATTGAAAGATACCACAAAAGGAACCGGAACAGTCAATATGGGATTGGATCCTATGAAAATGAGTCCGGTAAATCAATTCCCGCCGGCTTATCAAATGAGTTATACGCAAGTAGATTATCGTATGGGCAACAATAAACTTGGCGATGTAACAGTAAATGGTGGAACCTTACAAATAGGAAATGATGGAAATGGAGCGATGAGCATTCCATCAGCATTTACAAGTGGAAGTTATACCAAACCGGTTACAACAGTAAAAGCCGGTGGTAATTTATTATCTAAAGAAACTAGTAGTCTTGCATCAGGTAGAATCAAGGTTGAGATTACGGGATTACCTAAAAATAATCGTTTATCTTTGATTGAGCGAAGTGATCAAAGCGGTTATTTAGGAGATTATACCAACTTTGATGCAACGACAAACGAAAATGGTAATTTTATTACCTATGTTACAAATGAAGATAATGGGAAATATTTGAAGTTTGCGGATGAAGCAGGGAATGCTTATCAATATAAAATTACAGTATCAAATGGAAGTGCCAGTGCATCCAAAGTAAGTTTACCTGCGCTTTCCACAATGACAAGTGCAGATAAGCCAATCAAAGTATATTCTAAGTATATCGTACATGGTGGGGATTTATATGCACATAGTGAAAGTCAGGCAGTGACCTTAAATTGTAATGCAACAGATATCGAATTAGTGGATCGTGCAAATTTGATTTTGAATACAACGGCACAAAGAACCATTTCCAGTATTACAGGAAATGGTAATCTGACATTACAAGGCAACGGTATCAATTTAACCGGAGAACTTAGTGTACCGATGACAACGATCAAATCCGGTTGTGTGAAGTTTATGGATAATCAAGTGAGAAGTATCGTAAAGATACTTGGTGGTAGTGTGGAAACAAATTCACCTCTAAAAGATGCACAAGACGCAAGTGGTGCTGTTTATCGAGCAAAGATAGCAGATAGGAGTGCAACCATTAAAGTTGATGGAAAAGATTATGCAGTTTATTTAGGAACTGCTTCAATCACTACCATGAATTTATATTTACCGGAGAAAACAGAAATCGTACAAGTAGGTAATAACATCTATTATCTGAAGCTGGAAGGAAATGAATTTAAAGTTACCAAACAGTTAACGGGTGATGGTGTGATCAATCTTTCTAAGGGCGATGCGGAAATCTTAAATGATGAGCAGTATGTTGTTAATGGACAGATTTATAAGAAGAGTACAAGTACACCATATAAAGTACAAGGTACTTCTCATCATAGTTTAACAATATCCGGTGGAACTTCTGAGATAACATTGGATAATGTGAATATCAGTAGTACAACAGGAAGTCCGATTGATATCAAAGCAGGAACAAATGTGGAATTGAAGCTAAGTGGTAATAATACGTTACAAGCAACCAATAAATATCCGGCGATTCATGTACCGGAAACGGCTTCGTTAACCATCAGTGGAACGGGCAAATTAAATGCTACCGGTGGTTCTTATGCAGCCGCAATCGGTGGAGGATGGAAAGAAAACAATGGGATGATTACCATATCAGGAGGAACACTGGACTTAACAGGTGGTCTAAATGAGGCTGTAGGTGCTGGTAGTGATGGTACTTCTAAAGCAGGAAGTATTATCATCATCGGAGGTTCTGTAAATGCAGTGAATACATCTGGTGGAAATGCCTTTGGTACAACACCGAAAAATGCAAATGGGGATGATTTGACACGATTGATCATGACAGTGACAAGTGCAAGTAGTGTCAGTGTGGATGGTATTGACTACCATATTAATACGTTACATGATGATGGAAATTTGTATCTTTATGTTGTTTCTGGTAAGCATAGTGTGAAAGCTTCCGGAAGTACCTATCAAGTAATACCATTGAATATCGAATCGGTAGAAAATGGAAGTTTGAATTTATCATTGATAGATAAAGATGGAAATCAAACACCACTTGCGAATGGAGAAATGGTCATAGAGGGTTCAAAGGTCGCTTTAGATGTAGAACCAATCAAAGGTTATGGCATTAAGGATGGTCCGACAAGTGGAACCTATACCGTAAAAGAGGATAACGGAAAATTGATCCTTTATCCGCAGACTGGAGTCAATAAAGACATGGATCTAAGCGATTGGACAACGTTATTGGAAACCTCTCAAGATGGCAAGAATTCACAGATTCTCGGATTAGAGAAAGATATTGAAACTGAAGGATCATCTTATGAAGAATTGTCATTGGGTGTTTCTCAGAGTGGTACTTCTGTTGTGACGTTTATCGCAAAGGGAAAAGGTGTAAAGGCTGAAATCGTTGTAAATGGCGAAGTCAAAAAGACCATAACATTGAGTGATGAAAATCAAACGATGATCTATGAATGGGCATCAAATGAAGATACGGTATCTGTTCGTTTGATCGGTAATGGAACAGTGGTCATTTCTTCTATCTTTATGAGTAAAACGATAGGCGTAGAGGAATTGAAGGCAGAATTCCAACAAACGGTAACATTATCCTTGATACAGCCTGGAACCTATATGGATGAAGATGGTGTAGAACAAAAGGCGGGATATATACGAGTAGAAGATAAAGATGGCAAAGAAATCGTTGATCGAAATCCAAGCGAACAAGGTATTCAGTTGTTTAGTGGGGAAAACGTTAAGGTTCGTTATATGAACTATAATCAAGGAAATGTGTTTGATGGGTTTACTGTGACAAAAGGTACAAATATAACAAATAGTACAGAGAATCCAATGGAATTAACTATCGATCAGGATATGAGCATTGAATCAAAATTCCATCAAATACCATCTTATACCATTGTGATACCGGAAACGATTGCACTAGATGATGAAGGTAAAACGGGCAGCATTACAGCGAGTGAATTGCGTAATATGGGAACTACAGATACGGTAAAGGTTATCGTGAAAAACGGAATCACAGATCATAAGCTTACACTAACAAGAGATGGCGCAACGAATACTTTACTTGTGCCAGTGAATGATGGTACAGGAAATGCGGTTGAAAATGGTTCTGAAATCGTGAAATTTACCGGAAACAATACAACGCCAACTTCTGGAGGTATGTTCCAACTTGGTAAACCACAGGGAGAACGTAAAGCAGGAAGTTATAGTGGTAATCTGGTCTTTGAAATCATCTATCAGAAAGGAAATTGAGGAGGATAAGAAAATGAAGAAGAAAACAATTTTTATGGTTATGATGCTTGTAGCTGCAATGAGTAATCCGGTAATGGCAGCGGATACGGAAAATACAGAAGATCGTACAGAAGTAACCTATGATGTAGACTCAGTGTATACGGTAGTGATACCGGAATCTGCACAGTTAGGAAGTGATATGAATATCACTTCTACTTCCATGAATATAGATGTGAATGAGGCAGTCAATGTGTATATCAAGGAGGGTGTAGAGAATGGTGTGATGACGTTGAAAAGAGACTTTAACGAA